>DASVBI010000179.1:0-6886 GCA_036375915.1 Terriglobales bacterium
ATCGGTCGAGCCTTCTGCCAGGTCCCAGGAATCCAGATGGCCGCCAATTACCACCACCTGCTCGGGGCGCTCCGCACCGGGAATATCACCCACCACGTTGGCGCTTTCCACCGGCCCGCTGACCCGATTCTGCACGTTGAGCTTCAGACGCACGGTTTTGCCATGATCAAGGAAGCGCTCCAGTTGTTCCTGGTCCTCGGCGATCATGCTGACCACGGGGATGTCGTAGTAGGTGTCGAAGCCCAGCGCTCCGGTATGCGTCAGGTGCATGCCGGCGGCCGTCGAACCGCCTTGCCCGCCAATCACGCCCAGGGCGTGAGCGGCATGAGCGGCCTTCAGGAAGGGCCCGAATTTACCGAACATCTTCATCATCTCTTCCCGGCTTGGCTTATCGCCCTTTTGCACGATTATCAAAATCTTGCCGGCCCACTTGCCGCTGTTGTCCTTCATCTCCTGGTCGAGCTGATACATGTTGACCTGCACCACTTCGCCCTCAACCCCGCCCTCAGGTGTAGAACCCACCCAGCCCATGGAATCCACGCTCAGTTGCCGCTGGATGGGAGCGGTGAGTTCGGCGCTGGCGGAAATGCGGGTCCAGCCATGGGAAAGTTGCCATTTTTCCGCATGCACGTTGCTCAGCCCGATGGCACGCATGCGCGCCTGCCCCCATTCGATGGCCTTGGCCGCCTGGGGCGAGCCGGTCAGGCGCCCGCCTATGTTGTCGCTCAGGTCCTCCAGTTCATCATAGGCATGGCTATTCATCATGCCTTCACCGGCAATGGCGGTCAGGGCGGGCAGGGTCCCGTCTTCGGCCGGCGCGGGGGGCGCCGCTGGCGCGGGATTGGGCCCGGAGGCGCCCAGCGCCAGATCGGGAAGCAGGCAGAGGACTAGAGCAACAGTCAGGCTAAGAAAAGTTTTCATGGCTTGTCTCCGGCCTTCCAAGGGCTGAATGCTGACGGCTGATTGCTGAGCGCTTGTTTTGCGTCCGCCTATTGTACTCGACTCTATTTTCCTCGCCTCCACGGCCCAGAAGCCGCATCTAACCAGCGCAGAATTCCTGGAAGCGAGATAATACTGGGTATGCGGAGGCTTTCCATCCTGGCAGCTGCCCTGCTCGCCATTGCCCTGTTCCCGCAGGCGCAGGCTCAGGAACTGGCCAAGCGGCTCATCCTCAAGGACGGCTCCTACCAGGCGGTCACCAAATGGGAAATTAAAGGAGACCGGGTGCGCTACTACAGCGCCGAGCGCAACGATTGGGAAGAGATGCCTGACTCGCTGGTGGACTGGAATGCTACCAATAAATACAACCAGGCCCGGGAGGCGGGCGCTCCACCGCCGGAAATACAGCAGCAGGTAGACCAGGAGCTCAAAGCCGACACCGCCGATGAGGCTCCCACCCCGCAGGCGGCTCCCGGCCTTAACCTGCCCGATTTCGAAGGTGTTTTCGTACTCGATGCCTACCAGGGCCAGCCGCAGTTGCTGGAGTTGCAGCAGGATGCGGGCGACCTGAACAAGAACATCAAGCGCAATGTTCTGACCTCGGCCATCAACCCCCTGGCATCGGCAAAGCAATCCATTGAGCTGCCCGGCGAACATGCCCCGGTGCAGATCCACCAGGGCCAGCCGGCGATATTTATAAACATGTCGCCCGACCAGCCTGATGCCACCCTGCAGCAGAAAACGCAGGAAGCCGAGCAAGCGGCGCAGGCAAAGGACACGAAGAAAGAGAAAAAAGGCCCCGAGGCGGACAAAGCCGCCGAAGGCGCCGCCGGCCAGCCTTATCGCCTGGTGCGCCTGGAGCCCAAGAAGGGCAAGAGAGTTCTGGGAAATCTGAAAATTGCGGTTTACGGCAAAGTCAGCCAGGAGCAGAAGTTCGTGCCTTCGACCTTCGAGCGCCTCGCGGGCAATTGGATCAGGGTGACCCCCAGTGCGGAGCTGCAGCCGGGCGAATACGCGGTAGTGGAAATGCTCAATCCCAAGGAAATGAACCTGTATGTCTGGGATTTTGGAGTGAATCCTAAGGCGCCCGCCAACCCCCTGGCCTGGAAACCGGCGCCCACCGCCCCCAAGCCCGCCAATGGCCAGCCCCCGACGCTGCAAACTCGGCCCAAGAACTGACCAAATCAATTCCGGCAGCCGTGTGGGGCCGCGTCGTCCGGCTGCCGCAACAGCACAACGCATGCTGCAATTAATCCTGCATTACGCTCACATCTCTAGTAATTGCGGCCCTCGTTCCGTGCTAGACTCGTCTGAATCGGGTGCCGGACTTTCCTTCCGCCGCCGCTTATGTACCCGCCAGAATGGCCGGCCGCCATTCCGCCCAGCCTCGGAGGTAAGCATGACCATCCAACTGCTCCTCGAATTGGTCGCCGGAACTGTCGCTCTGGTCTGCTTTGCCATTGCGGCCAAGGCTTTCGTCGAACTGTTCAGAATGAATCGGGCCGCGAAACGCAAAGCCGTGTTGGAAGCAATTCCTCCCAGGGCTGAAGCAGAGCAATCCACACGGCGCGCCGGCTGATGCCTTGCCCGCCCGGCCGGCGATGCTCTGCGGAAGCAGATAAGCTTCGCTTGTCATGCTGGGCCAGCGGGAGCCGTCCCCCGGCGATGGCCGGTCGAGGCACCTCGCGCCCCTAGGGTTTGATTCCCTTCCCGCATCCTCCCTGAGAGGTTTTTCAGTTCACCCGCAACCCAGACTGTTTTTCGGAGTACTGGTAGTCTGTTGGACGTTATGACAGCTTGCATGGATGAAAATCCAATTGGAAAGGGGAGGAAAACGGTCATGGGGCGATACCTGTTTATTCTTTGCTGTATCACCGTGCTTTGCTGCAACTCCAGCGCGGACCAGGTTGTGTTACACAACGGCGACCGGCTTAGCGGCGCTATCGTCAAATCCGACGAAAAGGAACTTGTGATCAGCACGGACTATGCCGGCGAGGTTACCGTCAAGTGGGAAGCCGTCCAGCTCTTGACCTCCAACGCAGCCTTGCACCTGCAGTTGAAGAACGGTCGCACTTTGGTGGG
Organism: Terriglobales bacterium; assembly: GCA_036375915.1. Lineage (GTDB taxonomy): Bacteria > Acidobacteriota > Terriglobia > Terriglobales > Acidobacteriaceae > JAICWP01. The sequence goes on from DASVBI010000179.1 coordinate 3,022, forward strand.
GCAGGTAGTGGCGCAGGATGGAACCTGGAAGGTGCAGCAGCCCAATGGCGCAGCGGTGCCGGTATCCAAGGCCGACGTCTCCATCATTCGGAACCAGGCTGAAGAAGCGGCCTATGAGCAATCGCAAAATCCCAGTTTGCTGCAGAACTGGGAAGGGGGCACCAATCTCGGTTTTGCTCTGACCCGTGGGAATAGCGCGAGTAAGAACCTGTCACTCGGCTTCAACGCCGACCGTAAGACCCTGCACGACAAAGCCGCCCTGTACGCCAACTCGGTGTATGCCACCAACGATTTGGCCGGGGCCGTTCCCAGCACGACGGCCAATGCCATCTTGGGAGGAGCGAGGTACGACCGCGACCTCGACCATCGTCTGTTTGCCTTCGGCAGCGCCGATTTCGCCACCGATGACCTGCAAAGCCTGGACCTGCGTTCCGTTCTGGGCGGCGGCCTTGGCTTGCACCTGATCAACACGCCGGCCACGACCTTGGACCTGCGTTCCGGCCTCAACTACACGCGCGAGGCCTACGCTGCTTTCACGCGCAATTTTCCTGCTGCCATCCTGGCCGAGGAGTTGACCCACAAGCTGGGGGCCAGCACCCTGCTTTCGCAGAAATTGGGTTTCTTCCCCGACCTGACCAGCCTGGGCGATTACCGCGGCACCTTCGATTTCGGCACCGTGACCAAGATCAGCAAATGGCTGGGATGGCAGAGCTCCATCAGCGACATTTATGTGACTAACCCGCCGCTGGGGAAAAAGAAGAACGACCTGATTCTCACCACCGGGCTCAATATTTCCTTCACTCGGCCGTCAGAGTCGGGCAAATAGCCGGAATTTGGCCGCTTCGCGGCTGAAAAGTGAGCGGGCTTGGGAACTGGGAACTCGGAACTGAGGAACTGGTTCTCTACTTCACCAGCCCGCGCTGGGCCACGCTGATGTTATCGCGGGTGGTGTTCTTCACCGCGTACATCATCTCGTCGGCCTGGCGGATGATGTCATGCGCGGTTTGCGCGTCGGCGGGGAAGGTAGCCAGCCCCATGCTGGCGCGCACGTTGAGGTTCAGTCCTTCAGGAGCGCAGAAGGCGCTGGTGCGGAACAGGTCGCGCAGCCGCTTGGCTACGATCAGCGCCTGGTCCTTGCCCGTCTGCGGCAGCAGCACCACGAACTCGTCTCCTCCGTAGCGGAAGGCGGAATCAATCAGCCGCAGGTTTTCCTTGATGGCGTTGCCCACTTCCGCCAGCAGCTTGCTTCCCACCAGGTGTCCGTGGGTGTCGTTCACCTGCTTGAAGTGGTCCAGGTCAATGAACAGCACCGTGAACTCATGCCCGAAGCGCGCCGACCGGTAAACCTCAGCGTCCAGCATCTGGTAGAGGTGGCGGGCATTGAACAGGCCGGTGCAGTCGTCGGTGATGGTGAGTTCCTGAATCTTCTCCACCGATTTGGCATTGTCAATGGCGATGGCGGCGTAGTCGCACAGAGCCTGCAGGAAGAAGAGTTCGTTCTCGCCGAAACCCTCCATGTTGACGTTGATCAACTGGATAACTGCCAGAACGCGATGCTTGGAACGCAGCGGGAGGCAGATGATGGAGCGCGTCTCCCACTTCGTCATTTCGTCAACCCGGCGGGCGAAGCGCTGGTCGTTGTAAACATCGGGTACGACCAGGCCCTCGCCATGACGGGCGACCCATCCGGCAATCCCCTCGCCAACCTTAAGCCTCATGTCTTTAAGGCTTTGTGCGGCATCGCCCACGGCGATGGCGAAATATAGTTCGTCCCGTTCCTCGTCCACCATGAGCAGCGACCAGGTATCGGGGCGGAAGTATTCAGCCATCTTCTCCATGATGGTTTGCAGGATGGAATCCAGGTCCAACGACGAGGTCAGGGCTTTGGCCACGTCGTGAAAAATGCTGAGTTCCTGGAGGTACCGCTTCCGCTCAGTGCCCGTGGCCTCGGTCATCACAGCTTCCTTAAAAGCTTGCAAAGGGGGTGGGCGTATTATAGGCAGCGCTCTTGCGCGGGGGCAACAAACCTTTGTAACCCCGGCATCCCGGCCTGCAATTGTTCCCCGGCAACCCGGATTCCCCACCCCTTAATGCCCAAATGGGCCCATCCGCTGATGGTGCCATTGCCCCGTCTCGGGGCCCTCTGCTACCCTCAATCAGCCTGTTTTTTCCAGGCCCGTCGTTGGGGTGGTAACTCCATCAATACCCACCTGATAAGGAGATTCTGACGTGTCTTCCCGAAAGCGTTACCTGTTTACCTCGGAATCGGTCACCGAGGGACATCCGGACAAAATTGCCGACCAGATTTCGGATGCCATCCTGGACGCCTGCCTGGCCGAGGACGCCTACAGCCGCGTAGCCTGTGAGACTTTGGTGACCACTGGCCTGGCTTTCATTGCCGGCGAGATTACCACCAATGCCTATGTGGATTTTCCCGCCATCGTGCGCGGCACGGTGAGCGCCGTCGGCTATACCGACGCGACCTACGGCTACGATTGCAACACTTGCGCCGTCATCTCCTCCATACATGAGCAGTCTCCCGACATTGCCCAGGGCGTTGACCCGGGCGGGGCTGGCGACCAGGGCATGATGTTCGGCTATGCCACCAACGAAAATGACCAGCTTATGCCCACGCCCATCCTGCTGGCCCATAAGCTGACGCAGCGGCTGGCGGAGGTGCGCAAGAGCGGCGAACTGGAATGGCTGCGGCCGGATGGCAAATCGCAGGTCACGGTCGAATATGACGAGAACCACAAGCCCATGCGCGTGGACGCTGTGGTCATCTCTACCCAGCACTCCGAACTGGTGGACAATCAGAAGATCCGCGCCGACGTTCTCAAACACATCATCCAGGCCGTAATCCCCAGCCACATGCTCGATGCCGATACCAAGTACCACATCAATCCCACCGGACGCTTCGTGGTGGGTGGTCCCATGGGCGACACCGGCCTGACCGGACGTAAGATTATTGTGGACACCTACGGCGGCATGGGCCGTCACGGCGGCGGCTGCTTCAGCGGCAAGGATCCGACCAAAGTGGATCGCTCCGCCTGCTACATGGCGCGTTATGTGGCCAAGAACGTGGTAGCGGCCGGCTTGGCTGACCGCTGCGAAGTGCAGGTGGCCTACGCCATCGGCGTGGCCGAACCTGTTAGCGTGCTGGTAGATACTTTCGGCACGGGCAAGGTGGGTGCGGAAAAGCTGCAGGAGTTGGTGCGCGCCAATTTCGACCTGACTCCCAAGGGCATTATCACTTCGCTCAATCTGCGCCGCCCCATCTTCAAGAAGACAGCGGCTTATGGCCATTTCGGCCGGCCCGATCCTGATTTCACCTGGGAACGTACCGATAAAGCAGCCAAGCTGCGCAGCGATGCTGGCGTGGGCGAAGCTCATGAACCCGCTCACGCGGTAAGAAAATAGAACTGCAGGAAAGGCCTTTGGGGCGCGCTGTAGCGCCCCCTTCTCATCCCCCCGGCTTTCCTTTATTCTGGTGGGCAGGCTGTTTTTGCGGGCAATGCGCGCCCGCCGGTGCCCACCAGGTTCAGACCTAATTCATAGTTCTAAGTAAGGAGCCTATGTCTACCACACCCACTTCCGTCCCCTGCGATATTAAGAATATTGAACTGGCGGAGCTTGGACGCAAGCGCCTGGACTTTGCCAACCAGTCCATGAAGGTGCTGCAGATCATCCGCAAGGAATTCATTAAAAATCAGCCGCTGAAGGGCATTCGCATTTCCGCCTGCCTGCACGTGACCGCGGAAACCGGCAATTTGGCGGTGTGCCTGCGCGATGGCGGCGCGGAGGTGGCGCTGTGCGCCTCCAACCCGCTCTCCACTCAGGACGATGTGGCCGCCTGCCTGGTGCG
>DASVBI010000333.1:0-2822 GCA_036375915.1 Terriglobales bacterium
CCGCTTACGCCACGGTGATGGGCTTTGGCTACGGTAACGTGCTCCAAACCATCAACCAGGGCGCGAACTGGAACCCAGGTCCGTCATCCAATCTGCCTTCTGTCCCCGCGAACGCTATCCTGATAGACCCTGACGACAGCAGCACCTTTTACGTTGCTACAGATGTTGGGGTCTACACCAGCCATGACCTGCGAAACTGGAGTGAACTCGGCCAGTTACCCAGCGTGGCCGTGCTGCAGTTGCACATGTTTGAGTCGGGGGGCGTCAAGCAGCTTCGTGCCGGCACCTACGGCCGCGGCATCTGGTCTTACGACATTCCTTACCAGATCAAGATCACCACGCCACATGTTTACCTGTGGCCGGGCCAGAGCGGCACGATCAACGGGATCGTCACCGGATACAACGGTTACAGCAGCCCGGTAGACATTCAGTGCCCGCCTAATGTGAGCTTCGGCACATGCACCGGTGTCACCGTCACTCCCATGCCATCGGGCACGCCGTTTTCGTTGACCGTCACCGCCGCTACGACGCCTTCGAACGCGACCACCGATTCCACTATCCTGGTGCAGGGTACTGGCAGCGATGCCAATGCCACAGTTGAAACCGCTTCGGCCACGGTATCTGTTGCCGATTATGCCTTCAGCGACCCATCGCCGGCAGCCGTGAGTGTCAACCAGGGGAGTATCTCCGCTGCTGCGGTCATGTACCCACAATCTTCGTTCTATGAACCTATCACTCTTTCTTGTTCCAACCTGCCCTCCGGCGCAACTTGCAACTTCTTTCCCTCTGCCGTGCTGTCGGCGCTATACCAATCGCCGGTAAAGCTGACCGTTGCAACCGCCGGTGCGACTCCTCGCGGAACTTACACCCTCACGATTAGCGCAACCGCGCCCGGCCAGCCTTCGCCTAAGACTTTCACCCTCTCCCTCACCGTGGGCAGCAGTCCTGATTACAACATGACGGTCACCTCGCCACCCGGAAACGTCACCCCGGGCGGGTCCACATCTCTTCAGTTAACACTCACTCCGGCGGCTGGATATGCGGGGCCGGTCACTCTGTCGTGCTCGGGTTTTAATTTCACCTGCTCTTTTTCACCCTCCAGCACGGTAACCCTGGGGGGCTCGCCGGTGGATATAACGGCTACGCTTTCTCTATCGGCCTCCGACTCCGGCTATCTGCCCTACGTATACGCAACCTGGGTTGACTTTACGAGCAGCGGGCCAGGAGCAGCCGCCCACGACATTACCGTTACCGTCCCGGTTATGGATTTTTCGTTGCTCGCACGTGCCAATACTGCCGCCATCAATGCTGGACAATCAGCGCAGTACGAGGTATTCATCAATTCTGTTCAAGCTCCCTTCACGAACCCGGTTTCCTTCTCCTGCTCTGGACTGCCCAAAGGCACCGCGTGCTCGTTCTCCCCAGCTACCGTGACTCCCAACGGCTCCCCCGCGATTGTGGTGCTCAGTATCACCACCCCGAAGACTTTGGCTGCCTTGCGGCCGCCGGCTTCGGCGACGCAGGCACAATTCATGCTGGCCCTACTGCTGCCGGGCATGGTGATAAGTTTTTCGGGAAGTCGGCGGAACAAGAAGCTGTTCACGCTGCTGCTGCTGGTGGTGCTGGCGGCTGTTATCCTGCAGCCTGCCTGCGGAGGTGGAGGGACCAGCCTTGCTCCCGCGCCTCCGCCTCCCTCTCCCCCACCTCCGCCCTCAGCTCCCCCGCCGCCGGTAACCTACAACATCACGGTGACGGCGACCTCGGGCGCATTGCAGCATCAGCTGAATTTAAATCTGGTGGTTCAGCCGCAGTAGGCAGAGCTGGAAGTCTCAGAACAGAAACTTCAGCGCCAGTTGCACCAGGCGGGGCGGCAGCGCCTCCTGGATTCGCCCGAAGGTGGGCGAACTAATGTCGCTGTCCGGCAGGCGGAAATTGGAGTGGTTGAACACGTTGAAGAACTCCGCCCGGAATTGAAGTTGTCTGGTTTCAGCCAGGGGAATGTTCTTGAATGCCGAGAAGTCCCACTCCTGGAACCCCGGCCCCTGCACAATATTGCGGCCAGCGGTGCCGAACTGGCCGGCCTGGGTTGCCGGGTTAAGCCGCTGGAAGGCATTCACGTTGAACCACTCCTGCACGGTGTGGGGACCGGAATTGGGGTCGCCCACCAGGTTGGGGCGATTGGCGGAGAAGCCGGTAATCTCCGGCGCCGTGCCCACCAGCGATACGTCCTGGGAATCAAACACGGTGAAGGGCGTGCCGCTCATGTAGGTGGTAATGCCGTTCACCTGCCAGTTGCCCAGCACATGCTGGTACCAGGTGTGCCCCAGCTTCCACCAGGGCAGGCTCCATTCATAGCTCATTACGAAACGGTGGCGAGCGTCGAACATGGAGCGCCCGCGCTCCGCCGCCAGGTTGAACGGATTCTGCGGCAGGTCATTCTCGCCGGCCACCGGGCTGGATGCGGACCCGGTGATGTTGAACGAGGATACGTCGTCAATGCTTTTGGAGAAGGTGTAGGACGCCAGGAACGACAGTCCATGGCTGAAGCGTTTGCGCAGGCTGGACTGCAGCGCGTTGTAAGAGGAATTGGCGACTCCGGCGATTTCGCCCACCGAGCCGTAAACGCAATTGTTGGGACTGGCGAGCGTGCACCCTGAATACAGGCGCCGCTGGTTCACATTGTTTTCGCTCGACTGCCCAGGGACATAAACCGGCGGATTGCCCTCAATAAAGCGCGGCAACTTGACCCCGGTGGTGCCCACGTACCCAATCTGGAAGAGCCAGTCAGCGCCGAAGGATTTCTGTACGTTCAAGTTCCAGTC
>DASVBI010000208.1:0-2783 GCA_036375915.1 Terriglobales bacterium
GATTGACGAATTTGTTCAGAGTTAATGGGGAATGGAAAGACGTGCTCGCCCGCTAGGGGTTTCCAATCGTCAATCTGCAATCGTAAATCGTCAATTCTTGCCGGCGTCACATCTTGTATCGCCCCAGGTCTTCGTCGTTCAGGTTCTCCAGCCACTTGCGCAGCTCTTCGCTGGAAACGCGGTCGGAAACCGAGCTGGCCAGCTTGGAAGACTTGAGCACATCATCCTCGACGAAGATGGGACAATCCACGCGCAGCGCCAGGGCCAGCGCGTCCGAAGGCCGGGAGTCAATGCTGATGATGCGCCCGTCGCGCTCCAGCCAGATCACGGCAAAGAAGGTGTCTTCACGCAACTCCGTTACCACCACTTTGTGTACCAGAGTGTCCAGGCCGGTCAGCACGTTCTTGAGCAGGTCGTGAGTCATGGGCCGCGGGGTGGTGACTTTTTCGATTTCCAGGGCGATGGCGTTGGCCTCGTAGATTCCCACCCAGATGGGCAACACCGAATCTCCGGCCACGTCTTTGAGGATCACGATGGGCATGTTGGTAACCGGATCCATCATCAGCCCGCGAATTTTCATTTCCACTTCCATCGTGCCCTCCCTGCCCATCACAGCTCCCGCCTTCCATGGTGCCTGCTACATTAGAACGCTAATTCCCGCGATTGGCTGTTTAAAAAGTGGTTTACACCTGGTTCCGCGCCGTCCACCGCCAGTTCTCCCACCAGGCTGTTGGGGAAGGCCTGCGTTACTCCCACCTTTACATACTTTCCGGCAGCCAGCTCCTCGCCCCCGCAGGCGGTGAAGTTTAGCACTTTATTTTGCGAAGTGCGCCCAATCCATTGGCCACGGGCGGGGTTATGCCCTTCGACCATGACCTCCAGGACTTCCCCAACCTGTTTCTGGTTGCGGCTGTTCTGGATTTGCTTCTGCTTTTCCTGCAGCACCGCCAACCGCCGGGACTTTTCCTGATCCGGGATGTGGTCAACAAACTTCAGGGCGGGGGTGTTGGGCCGGGGCGAATATTTGAAGGAAAAAACGCTGTCGTAGCCCACCTCATCCAGCAGGGAGAGAGTGTGCTGAAAGTCGTCTTCATTTTCGCCGGGGAAGCCGACAATGATGTCGGTGCTGATGCTGATCGGCCGCCGCGCCGCCTTCATCCAGGCAATGCGCTCCAGGTATTGCTCGCGCGTGTACAGGCGCTGCATCAGGCCCAGCACGCGGGTAGAGCCGCTCTGCACCGGCAGGTGGACCTGGTCGCAAAGCGCCGGAACAGCGTCAATGGCTTCCACAATGTCGCGGCCGAAATCGCGGGGATGCGAGGTGGTGAAGCGCACCCGGCGGATGCCCGGGACCTCCCCCACCGCCGCCAGCAGTTCGGCAAAGCTTTTCCTTCCCGAAGGATCGCGGTAGGAGTTCACGTTCTGGCCGAGCAGCTGGATTTCCGTGTAGCCGGCGTCGGCCATCTGCCGCGCCTCCTCCAGGACGGAGCTGGAAGTGCGGCTGCGTTCCTTGCCCCGGGTGTAGGGCACCACGCAGAAGGCGCAGAACTTGTCGCAACCCTCAATGATGGTGATGTAACCGCGGTAGGGATTGGAACGCGAAGTGAACTCGGTTTCGAAGCACTCGTCGGTCTCGCGGTCGTCCAGGCCGGTCACGCGCTGCTTCCCTGCTTCAATGCGGACCAGCATCTCCGGCAGGTTGCGGTAGGAAGCCGAGCCGCACACCATGGACACGTGCGGCGCGCGCTCGAATATCTTTTCGCCCTCCTGCTGGGCCACGCAGCCCAGCACGCCAAACTTTTTGCCCTGCGCGGCCATTTTCTTGAAATCGGCCAGGCGGTGAAACACCTTCTGTTCGGCTTTGTCGCGGATGGAGCAGGTGTTGTAGAGGATCAGGCCCGCTTCCTGCACACTTTCGACCTGACGGTAACCCTGGGCCAGAAGGGTGCCAATGACTTTTTCCGAGTCATGGACGTTCATCTGGCAGCCGAAAGTCTCGATATAGAAGGTCTTTTCCGGGGTCTGCGCCATTAGAGCCAAGTATAGCGCAGGAGGAGAGTGGTTTCTCACCACAGAGAACACGAAGGACACAGAGGCAAGATCAAAAAGAATCCTCACCAAAGCAAACTAAGCTCTTCGCGTTCTTGTCTTACTGTGGTGCGGAGATTGGATTTCAAAAATGGGCTTCTCTGTGCCCTCTGTGTACTCGGTGGTTAATTAGAGACGCTGCGGACCAGCTCCAGAAACGCCGCATGCACCCGCTTGTCTGGGCTGAGCTCGGGATGAAAGGTGGCGGCCATGGTCTTTCCCTGGCGGACCAGCACGGGATCATTGCTCTCGCGGGCCAGCACCTCAACATCTTTGCCCACGCGCTCGATCTTGGGGGCGCGGATGAACACCATCTCCAGGGGATCGCCGCCCGGCGTCATCTGTCCCTGGCGAATCGAGCTGTCAAGCTGCCGGCCGTAGGCATTGCGCCGAATGGTGATGTCCAGCGCTCCCAGTCCGGGTTGGTGCGGGTTCTCCACCTGGTTGGCCAGCAGGATGGCCCCGGCGCAGGTGCCGAAGGTGGGCTTAGCGCGCACAAACTGCTTCAGCTTTTCCAGGCCTTTCTCCCCCAGCAGCTTGAGGAAGGTACTGGACTCCCCGCCCGGAATCACCAGCGCTTCCACTTCGTCCAGTTGCTCCGGCTGACGCACCAGCACGACTTCCGCGCCTAGTTCTTCCAGCCGTTTGCGGTGGGCGTCGAAATCGCCTTGTAGAGCTAAAACTCCAATTGTCAT
>DASVBI010000365.1:0-4054 GCA_036375915.1 Terriglobales bacterium
TTTGAGATCCCGACCTTCTGTTTCGGGTCGGCTCCCCTTTCCTTGTTTTCCGCTTCCGGCTTGCTCGAGAAGGAAGTCACGTAGCCGAGGGCCTGCAGTTGCGCCGCCTGTCGCGGTGTAAGTACGGCTTGCGTGCCGCCCGCGCGGGAGGTCTTGCGCCGAAAGGCCTTCAGTTGCGCCGCCATTGCGTCCGCCACGGCAGGAGCACTGGCGGCCAAGTTGTGGGCGTCTTCCGGGTCCGCCGAGCGATCGTAGAGTTCGCGTTCCGGGGCATCAATATACAGGTACTTTCCCGCCCGCCAGGAGCGCAAGGAGCTCCAGCCAAATGCGCGATGAGGATAATCGGTCTCGGCGTACTCCGGCCGTTCGGCGGCGGTAGGGCGGGCCCTGTTACTCATCTTTATCAATGGCAGCAAGGACGTGATCAATGGCAGCAAGGACGTGCCTTGCATGGCCGGAGGGGCCGCAATGCCGAGTTCCTGGAGAAGCGTGGGCGCAACGTCCACCAACCCAACTCGGCTGTCCACCAGAAGGTGAGCCGAATGCGCGCCCGGCAACTTGATGAACAGAGGGACGTGCAGTGTGTCGTCATAAAGGAACAGGCCATGGCTGATTTCTCCGTGTTCTCCAAAGGCTTCGCCGTGGTCGGCTGCAACAGCGAACAAGGTTTCCTCATAGATGCCGCGTTTGCGCAGAGCGGCCAGCAGCCTGCCCACGGCAAAATCAACGTAGGCAACCTCCCCGTCGTAGGGCGAGGTGGCATACCGGGCTTCGAATGGCGGGGGTGGATTGTAGGGGTCATGCGGGTCGTAAAAATGCAGCCAAAGGAAGAAGGGGCCGCGCGGATGTTGATTGAGCCACGCCAGGGCGCTTTCCACCACAGCCATCCCCCGCCGTTCAATGCTGTGATAGCGATCTTCACCCGGCCGGCGAGCGTGAAACGGAGCGTCATAGGTCTCAAAGCCGCGGCTAAAACCGGGCGCCGACGCGCTCTTTGAATCCAGCACTTGCGATCCCACAAAGGCCGCTGTGTGATAGCCGTGCCGGCGGAGGATTTCAGGGAGATAGGGCAGGTCTTTATCCAGCGGCGACCCCAGATCGCGCACATGATTAAACTGCGGATAGGTTCCCGTCAGGATGGTGGCATGCGAGGGCGTAGTCAATGGAACCTGCGAGTAGGCGCGGGTAAATACGGCAGCCTGCCGGGCGAGGGCATCCAGGTTGGGCGTGAGCCCGCGCTTGAAACCGAGAAAACCCATACGGTCGGCGCGCGTTGTATCGAGCGTGATGAGGACTATGTTGGCCGGTTTGGCCCAGCTTGTGAGAGAACTGCTGACCGAGAGAAGCATTATGGTCAGCCATTTGCAAAAGAGTCTGGGAGCCCGAACTTCCATTGAAAAACCCGCTGAGATGAGGATTTTACACTGGCGGGCGGTTGCGTTTGGCGATTTGGGGCAGAAGCAGCGGCCGCCCCTCCCATTTTCTACTGCTTACGCATATTTGCGCATATCGAGTTAATCGCAAATGTTTGAAGCAAATCGCAAAATGGGGTTATAATCCGTCGCCAATGGAGGGCGGCCATGGGCCTGGGCGATCGCCCCTTTGCCGGCGCAACCTACATCACCCTGAGGGGCACTGGCTATCTGCTTGGCGGACAAGGCAGCATGAAGGTTTCCTACTCCATTGATATGCAGCACCGCCTGGAGGAACGGTCACCGCTTCCTCCCGTCCTGCGCTCGCAGGCCTGGGGGGTAATGGATGCCGAGCAAGTCGCTCTGGTCAGCATTCCGGAATCGCAGAATCCGCGCCTGCGCCTGCAGGATGGGCGGGTGGTGAAAATCCGCTTCATCTCCGGAAATCACTTCGCGCTCCTGGGTGACCTCGACTGAGCCGCCCGGGCAGAGAAAAAGAAGGCGAGCCGCCTCCGGCCCGCCTTTAGTTGTGCGCGCGGTGTGAAAACTACGCCGCTTTGGCTTCCAGGTTAATGCGCTCTGCCAAGCCGTTCAGGATGCTATCCGCTTCTTTTTCCTCGTCTAATGTTTGCTGCAGCAGTTGCGCCCAGTTATTGTGGCCGAGCAGCCTGGCATAGGTGCGCACCGTGCCGTACCCGGCCATCTCATAGTGCTCCACGCGCTGCGCCGCCGAGATAATAGCGGCGTCGCGCACTTCTGGTTCGCCATCCTTCTTGATCATCTCCTCGCCTTCCTTGATCAAGCCTTCCATGCCCTTGCACTTCTGGTCCTCACGATCCACCTCGGGAAGCTGATCAAAGATCTGGTCCAGGCGGCGCACCTGGCCCTCAGTTTCCCGCAGGTGCTGGTCAAGGGCTTGCCGCAGGTTGGGCGAGGAAGTTTTCTCCATCATTTTGGGCAGGGCCTTAATAATCATCTTTTCGGCCGAGTACAGGTCCTGCAGTTCGGTGGTAAATAGGTCGCGTAACGATTCCAGTTTCATGTTTCCGTTCCTCTCTTAGTCGCTGGTTTACGAACAGGTTTGAGTTGGGGATACCGTCGGTTTGGTCAGTAGGAAGAGGCAAGGGAACCCGAGGTTGTCCCATCCTGCTCTGGGCCATTCACGCCGGCTGCTAAGCCGGGCCGCAGGGCACCCGGAGCGCCGCTAGACACTTACTCTTCGCCCAGCAAATCGCTCAGCGTCGGCTTGTGTTTTCGCTCGTCCAGCTTCTTACGTTGGGGCTGCCGCCGGGTGGGGGGCGGCGTTCCGACGTGTTCCCGGGCTGCGGCTTTAACCGCCTGCACAGCCCGAAATCTTTGCGGCTTCTTCTTGCGCATCTTCAGAGTTGTACCCGGCCCACACAGGCAAGACGCGGTCCCCGGCAATTATGCAATAATCACAGCGATGGCACTCGACGAGCGCGCTTTTTTTGATGAAAAGCTGGAAATGAAGCCGGCAACCCTCAACTGTCCCCACTGCAGGCAATCGGGCGAGTATGAACTGGGCTGGTTCGTGCGCACCAAGAAGGCGCAGATACCGCGCGGCGCCGACGAACGCGACCGCGCCCGCTATGCCAAGCTGCGCTCCTACATGCTGCGCCGCGACGACGTGACCGCCTGCAAGAATCCGCGCTGCCGCAAGCGCTTCGAGATTTCCGGCGTACAGTCGGTGGTGTTCGTGGAGTAGGCGGTAGTTGGTGGCTCTTGGCTCTTAACTAAAGGCCAAAAGCCAACAGCCAGGAGCTAACGGCATTAGTGAATTATTCGCGTCGGACCATTTTGGGAATCCATCAACAACAATCCACCTCGATGTTTCTCAAAAGCATCTCAGGTAATTTATACTGACAAGTTTCCCCCAACCGCATGGCGCAATATGCGCTGGGGTGCCTCCGTGGTGCAGGTTTTGTCGAGGTGAGCATTGAAGATACTGGTCTGCATGAAGCAGGTGCCGCAGAAGGACGCGCCGCTCAAGCTGAACGAGTCCGGCACCTGGATTCGCGAGGACGTCTCCTACGAGGTCAATGAGCCGGACGCCTACGCCCTGGAAGAAGCGCTACGGCAAAAGGAAAAGCACGGGGGCGAAGTGGTGGTGATTACTGCCGGCCCGGCACGCGCCCAGCAGGTGCTGCGCGAAGCGCTGGCCAAGGGGGCGGACCGCGCCATTCACCTGGAAGACCCGGCCTTTGTGGGTCTGGACGCCATCAACACCGCCCGCGCCTTTGCCGCCGCCATCAAGGACGAGCAGTTCGACCTGATCTTTACCGGCCTTCAGTCTGACGATTATGGCTATGCGCAAACGGGCGTGATCCTGGCCGAGCTGCTGGGGTGGCCGCACGCGACCATCATCATGCAGATCGAGAAGGCGGATGGCAGAATCAAGGTCAAGCGCGAGTTGGAGGCCGGCTATTTCCAGTTTGTGGATATGCCGCTGCCGGCGGTGCTGACCATCCAATCCGGCATTAACAAGCTGCGCTACGCCACCCTGATCGGCATCAAACAAGCCAAGAACAAGCCCTTGCGCAAAGTGGCGCTGGCGGAGGTGCAAAGCGCGATCACTGCCAACATGCTGAAGCTCGAGCGCCTGTACGTGCCGCAGAAAACCA
>DASVBI010000199.1:0-8970 GCA_036375915.1 Terriglobales bacterium
GAGGCGGGGAAGGTGATGTCGGAATCGGCGATGCTGGCGTACTGCCCGAAAACTTTGTTCTGCGCGCCCGCTCCTTCCGCCGCTTGCTTGACCAGGGTTTGGGTGCTGCCGGTGGTGCAGTTGGCTCCAGTGGTGCAACCCGAGGTCACGAAGATCTTGGCTCCGGCCAGAGCGGCGGCGTCGGCCGCCCGCTGCGCGTCCGTGCGGGCCACGTAGAGAGTCAGGGCATCAATGGCAAAGCCTGCCATGGCCAGCAGCATGAGCAGAGCGGCTGCGGCCAGGACCAGAGTGGAACCCCGCTGTCTGTCGCGCGGGTGTTGCCGGTTGTTTTTCATATCAAACCTCCCCGTTCTTACGGGTTCTGCATAACCGCCTGGGGAGTGAGAACAAAAGTGCTGGGATAGTTAGCGCCCGGTGTTAGCAGGCTGACGACGCGATTAAAGAACAAAAAGTGCGCCGGATATGAGACCGTGACCCGGCTCATGCTGACGTTACTCCCGTTGATGGTCACCAGATAATTGCGCTCCACCCTAATGCTCAGGCTGTCGGGGCAGCTGCTGGCCGCAAACGTCCAGGAAAACGTGCCCGAGGTGGCGCCGCCGTTCAAGGCGCAGCCCTGCACCACCTTGGCCTGGAGCAGGTAATTGAAAACCGCCTGAGCCACCGCGGTCGTGTTGGCGGAGGGCGCCGACCCTGAAACTTCACCGAGCAGGGTTTGCGCAGCTGCCACCCGGGCGCCCTCGCGCGCCGAATTGTCCAGTTTGTCGCGCAGGGCGAAAACGTGCCCGAAATCGAAGGCTGCTACCGCAAACACCATGAACAGGGGCAGCACCATGGCGAATTCCACGATTTGCGAGCCCCGGCGGCTGCGGAAACTCCGCTGTCCGTGCCCATCTTTGCCGCGACGAAATGGTCCCATGCGCATGGCGGTTATTGCTCCTGCGCTACCTGCACGCTGGTGGCGACCGTAATCTGTGGGGCCTTCACCCAGGCGCCGGCGGTTGGCATGCTGAACGTCAGCGGCACCGGGTAGGCATAGCTGACCACCGTGCCGCACTGCTGCGGCGGCGTAGCGCCGTTCAATTGCACACCGCGGCAGATCTGAATTCGGTTGGTCGTGTTGCAGGCGGCCACCGCCACTCCCGTGCAAAAAGTAATGGCTTGCGGCGGCGTGTAGGTCGTGATGGACGCCGGGTTAAGACTTGCTGCCTGCAGCGAACTGTTGATTACGTTGGCAATTTCCGTGTCGCTTGGCGGGACGTTGCCGGGCAAACTGCCAACGGGACACGAGGCGCAGGAGGGAGCAGCGGCAAAGCGGGCGCCTTCGCGCGCGGCGCGCGTGATCGTGCCGTAGATGCTCAGGGCGCGGCCCGCCCAGATCAGGCCAAACAGCAGCGCCAGAAACAGCGGAAACACCACGGCAAACTCCGCCAGTTCCGCGCCTCTCTGGCCTTTGCGCCCGTCAGTTGCACCACCGCGCTTTGCTATTGCTCTTCCAAAGCGAATCATGCCGTAGCAACACCTCAGTGCTGATGCTGGTATATCTAATTAGTGTAGGGGCCCGGGAAAACGTGGAGTAGTCCCCAGAGGTGCCATTACCGCAGTAATCATGCGGGGGAACGCATTACCTATGGAAGTGCCAAAGTTGGTTAGTGGAAGCTAGTCCAGGCGTACCAGGAAGACGGCGCCTTCGGGGGTACGGGTGTCGCGGGCTACTTCTTCGGCGCGCCGCTTGTCATCCTGCAAAACGCGCACCTGCAGCCACCAGTTGCCGGTGGGGCTGGCAAATTCGTGCACCCGGGCGGTGTGATAGCGGCGGGCCAGGTGGTCGCGCAGCTCGGTGGCGGCTTGTTCGTCGTCGAAGCCCCCAATCTGCACCGCCCAGCGGCCGCCTTGGTTCAGCGCAGCCGGAGTTTTCAGCAGTTCCACCCGCACCGTGGCCAGGCCCGCGTGCCACACGTCCACTGCCTTGGCGGCGGCCAGCGACAAATCAATGATGCGCCCGGGGATGAACGGCCCGCGATCGGTAATGCGCACCACCACGGAGTGACCCGTCCTTACGTTGGTAACCCGCACAGTGGAACCTAAGGGCAGGGTCCGATGGGCGGCGGTTAGCGCGTTCATGTTGTAAATCTCGCCATTGGAGGCTCGGCGGTTATGGTAGGGTGGCCCGTACCAGCTGGCGACGCCGGTTTCGACGAAGACCGGCTGGGGGACGACTGGCCGTTCCGGCGGCTGGGATGGAAGGTTGGTCTCGGCGCCAGGGCTAGTCGTCGGCGACGTGCTTTCTGGAATGCTGGGGGGCGGAGGCACGTTGACCCGGGCGCTGCGGTGACCGCAGCCGCTCAGCAACAGGGCTCCGGCCAGCAGCAATAAAACGGCGCTGCAGTTGGTTCTCACCGCTGCTTCCGTTCTATGTAGTCGGCGAATTGCGACAGTTTTTTTGCCGCTATCCGCAGGGCCTGGGTGGAGTGGCTCCGGACAGCGGGAACGACCTCATCGTTGAGGTAGGAAATAATGTTCTCCGCGTCTTTGTCCAGGCCCGTGTCCTGCAGGGAGCGCCCCAGCTTCTTGCCTGCGGCTTCTACTTTCTTCCCCGCCCGGTTAAAGGCTTCATCAAGACGGGTCTTGAGGTCGTCTGAGCTGCCGTGTTTTGTCGCCAAGTTCCACCATCCTGAGGACTTAGGGGAAGTAAAGAGCTTGATTATGAGCCCCGGAAAACGGCCGGTCAACCGCACGATCGGGCTTTGTACCTGGTAAGGAACGGGGAGGTACTAGGGGAAACCCTCCCGTCGCGGATTACCTCTGAGTTAAGAGAGTTCGGCACGTAGATTGCTGGTTGGGGCAGTGGGGATGAGGGCTGAGAACTGGATGCGTGCCTGGGTGGTGGCAGCAATCGTGGCCGGCATGGGCCTGAGCGCGGCTGCCCAGAGTAATACCCGGGACGAAAGTTTGCCGACCGCCCCGCCGCAGGGGAGCAACAGTCCGGTGTTCTCAGCCTCATCGGAGAAAGAGGCACCGGTTGCTATGGAGCCGGTGGAGACCTCCTACTACACGCCCCTGAGTTCGGGGCAGAAATTCCACATCTTCATGCAGCAGACCTATTCCTTCTATACCTTTGCGAACACCGCATTCGATGCGGGATGGGCGCAGATGACGGACGATTGGCCGGCCTATGGGCAGGGAATGGAGGGCTATGGCAAACGCTACGGCGCCCTGCTGGCCAACCACGAAGCGGGCAGCTTTTTCGAAAATTTCCTGTTTCCCACGGTGCTGCGCCAGGACCCACGCTATTTCCGCATGGGACCGGGACATTCCCTGTTCGCCCGCATGCCCTACGCCGCCAGTCGCGTGCTGGTGACCCGAGCCGACAGCGGGCGCCACACCTTCAACAGTTCCTTGCTATTGGGCCTGCTTTTCGTGGACAGCCTGACCAACGCCTACTATCCCCGGCCGCAGCGCGGCTTGGGCGAAACCATGAGCCGCTTTGGCGGCAGCGTTCTCAGCAGCGCGGAAACCAACCTGCTGCGCGAGTTCATGCCCGACATGATGCGCATTTTTCACCGACACGAGCCGGAGAAGCTTAAGCAACTGGAAAAGCTGGAGAAGAAGATGCCCCTGGCGCGTAGACTTTCACCCCCCAAGGATGGCACTGTGCAATCCCCAGCCGTGCCCGCTTCCCAACCCCACAGCGGCACCGCAGGCAAAGTGGGAGCAGGCAACGCCCAGGCTGCTTCTCCACTGCCGTCTCAGGAAAACGCTTCCTGCGCTCCCAAGCAATGATTGGATGCAGAGCTGGCGCTCGGAGCCGGCATAAAAGAAAGGCGGCGCTCGCGGCGCCGCCTGTTTCTAATTCGCAACGTTAACGAAAAGCTCGCGCACCCTCAGTACACCTCTTCGTGGGAGGCCAGCACGCGCAGCACGGCGCGGTCCGACATTTTGTTGGTCCAGCAACTGTCATAATTCAAGGTCAAGTTGCCGCCGCCGCTCCAGCTCAACGTCGGCGCGCCGGGGCCGCCGCTCGAGGGCAAGTATTGGGGCGGGTTGGCGTTGCAGTTGCTGCAGATGTTGGCGATAAACAGCCCGCCATTGATCACGCCCGAGCCGCTGCCCTTGTACACCAGGCTGCCCTGGCCGATGACCAGCACCACGCCGTCGTAGCTGGGGGTGCCGGTGATGGTCAAGGTCCCGGTTACCAGCAGAATTCCCGAGCCGGACTGGTGGCCGCTCCAGGTAAAGTCTCCATTCACCACCGTGATGAGGGGAGCGGCGTCGGTGCCCAGATTGGAGATGGTCGGGTTGTTGGTGTTATAGGTCTGGTCGGCGGCATAGCTGACGTTGCTGACCAGTTGCTGCAGGCCGCCAACGGTATTGAGAATACCCAGCTGGTTGTAAGAGTTGACCACGCTGGGGGTACCGCCCGCTCCGGTGTAGTTATTGACGCGGTTGCTGGGGATGTCATTGGTGAGAGTGGTGGCAGCAGCAGCATTGTAAGCGGCAACGGCGGGCATGGTGGGGGCTGCCCAGGTGGTGCAACTATGCGCGTCGGCGCCGTTGATGGTCAGGGCGTTGGAATTTGGCGGGCTGAAGTTGGGGCCCGCACCATCGAAGGTGATGGAGCCGGGCAGGGGCGGAATCACCATGTTGGCTACTTCATACTGCGTCATCTTGCGCGAACCGTCCGACATCTTGGACAGAGAGGTCACTACGAAGACGGAGCGCATGTTGTCCGCCTCGCACACCGGATAAGCGGCGGGCAGCGGCGTCTCGTAGTAGGGAGGAGTGGCGGAGATGGTGTTCATGGTCGAGCAAACCGGCCGGTTGGCTAATGCTGATGTGCAGTTGTTATCGGGACAGTAGGGACTGTAGGAATTGTCCTGTTTGAGCGTGATGCGCACCCATTTATAGGGTGTGGCCGAACTGGTGCCGGTGGCGGGATCGGAGCTGGCCACGCTGGTGTACCAGCTGTTGCCGGCAGGGGCAACTGTGGGGTCGCAGGGCACGGTGGCGGCGGTCGCTGTCAAATTCAGGTTGGCGAAGTTTTCGTGGCAGAGTTCGTCATCAAAATAAGCGGTATTCGGAGTCCAGGGAGTCACCGGGTCGCCGGCGCCCATGGAATTGACGATGTAAACCACCGACCCGGTATTGGCGGCCGGCGTGGTCGTGGGCAAGGCCCAGCCATTAGTGAAAGTGATACCACCAGGGGCCCCGTAACGCAGGCGCTCGCGCGCCTCTTCCAGGCCCGCCTTGGAGGCGTAATAGGCCTGCTGCTCGGAGCGGAAATTGCTGTCAATGCCGGTCTCGGTGGTGGTCATGTACATCAGTCCCAGGCCGACAGCGGTGAGCAGCATGAGCGCAAACAGCACCACGATTAAGGCCACGCCGCGTTCGTTTTTGGATTGACGGATCATACTTCCTCCCAGCTCCTAATTCTGAAGATTGTTCAGCTTCACCATGGCGCGCATGGAAACCCCGGAGCGCAGGTGCGTCTGCAGGTCCTGCTGGGCGGAAAGCAGGTTCAGAGCTACCCCGATCATGCGCACCGTGCCGCCGTTGGCAACATTGACTCCGGTAGCCAGATTGCCGCCCTGCAAATCGTTGGGGACGGCTATTACATTGCCGTTCTGATCGTAAAACGTGAACACCGGAACGGTCTTGAAACTGGCGTAAAGCGTGTCGTTGTTGACGGCGGCGCCGCTGAAAATGGTGGTTCCGTCAATGGCGTAGGGATTAGCGCCGCCGGTGCTGTTGATTACGTTCTGCAGCTGAGTGTTGTAATTGACGTTCTGGGCGGAGGGAGCCGCAGTTATTTTAGGCATGGCGCTGCGCATCATGGTGCAGGGGCAACCTCCGTTGGCGTCGGTTTGCAGGGTGTAGCGGACGCTCTGCACAACGCCATTGTCGTCAATGTCGCCTTCAAACCAGATGTCGGTGGCTGAGACCGCTACCAGCCCGGCCGCGACGTTGGGGTTGTTAACGGCAGGAGCGGTCAGCGCGCTGGGCGTGAACATCTTCAGGCCGGGATAGCCGGCGCTGTGCAGGTCGCGCACAATCTGGTCGAGGAATTCGCGCGATTCCTGGGTGGTGTTGACCCGGTTCTCCTCCAGTCGGTACTTCTTCATGCCGTCCAGAATGGTGCCGAAGATGGCGCCCATGACCACGCTGAGCACGGCCACCACAATCAGCATTTCCATCAGGGAGAAGCCGCGTTGTCCTTGCTGTGAGTGTCGGTTCATGATGTCCTCTAGTTCTCCGCCACCGCGGCGGTGCCGCGCAAAGTAACCGGCAGGATGTAGGAATTGGCCGCGGTCGTGCCCACGGGCTTGGCCGAGACCCGCACCATGCGGGTGTAGACCGTTGTCCCGGAGGTGGACATGTCCAGCACGTTCCAGCGCACGTCATACTGGGAGGTCTGGCCATTGGCCCGGCAGACGTTGTAGGTCATGCTGTAGTTGTTGCCGGGAGCAGCCACGGAAAAGTCAATATTGCCGCTGGCGGTGACCGCCGCCCCAGCGCCCGGGGCGGCGCCGCCGGCGCTGTTGATGGTGAAATTATTGCCCAGGCAGTCGGTGAGTCCGATGGTGGCCACATTGTTGGTGCCCGCCAGCAGAATCTGTTCCAGCACGCTTTGCGACAGCAGCGTAGCCGTGGTATCGCGGTGGCTGCGGCTATTGTTGGCCATGGCCACCACGAACAGGCTGATCACGGCGGTCATTCCCACCGCGCCGATGCTCAGCGCAATGAGTAGTTCGATCAGCGTCAGGCCCGACGATTGGCGTTTGCCCAGAAATGGCTTCATTAGCAGTCTCATTGCTGTCCCCATGAGGAACCGTTATAGCTCCACTCGCTCACCAGGCCGGAAGGCGTAACCGTAACCGTGGCGTAGGTCTTTCCGGTTCCGTTCGAGTACTGGAATTCGAAGAGGAAACCTACCGCCCTGCCATTCGGGTCGATCTCTTTGCATGCGGTGTTACCCGGGTTTGGCTCTGTAGTGGCAGGATTGCCCACGCAGGGCAGACCGCGGTTGTTGTACGAGGCGAAGGCGGTTGCCGGCTGGTTAAAGTAGTTGAGTCCGGTGAAACCGGCGGGGCAGGCTGTGGTCAGTGCGCCACAGGTGATCTGGTTGGTGGAGGGGCCGCTGCCGTCGGTTATCAATGAAACGTTGCTGGACAGCGCCACCATAGGTTCCGTAGCTTCACAGGTTCCGTTATAGTTGGTATCAATGCAGGCCTGCTGCATCCCGTTAACCGCGGCCGGAACCACAATGCTGTAAGTGGTGTTGTTTTTCACCGCCAGGATGCGTGCCCGCTGCAGCAGGGTCGCGAACTCCTGCGCCGAGCTCTGCAACTTGACCGCTTGAAAAGTCCGGCTGATGGTGGGAATGGCCGCTACCGTGACCACCATCATCACCGCCATGCAAATCAGCAGCTCCAGCAGGCTGAAGCCACTTCGCCGCGTGGGACGGTATTCCATGCCATTCACTCCTTGGGGGGATGGCATATTCCAAAGCAGTCGGCCGTCCAAACGAGTGCAATTTTCTAAGTTGCTGAAAGCAGAATGGTTAGGGTAGTCTCTTCGGCTGAGACTTGGACCAAGCACCCCCTAGAATGTTTCATTTCGTTACATTTTGTGAAGCTGGTCTCGATCTGAACCACGGGCCCGAGAGGGCGCTGCCACGAGTTTTACGCTGGAAAACCGTATCCAAATGCCTTCATCGGTCGTGAATCCAACCCGGAAGCTTCCAGCACAGGGTTGTTTGGAGCTTGGGCCGCCGGCCACACTCCTCGCCTTCCGGCGCCGGCTGTTGTCCTGGTATGACGGCAACCGGCGTGACTTGCCCTGGCGCGGCGAGCTGGATGCCTACCGTGTCTGGATTTCAGAAGTCATGCTGCAGCAGACGCGGGTGGCCGCCGTCATCAATTATTACCAGCGCTTCCTGCAGCGCTTTCCCGATGTGCGTTCGCTGGCCGCCGCCAGGCTGGAAGCCGTGCTCGCCGCCTGGAGCGGTCTGGGCTATTACCGGCGGGCGCGGGCGCTGCACGAGGCCGCCAAGGTCATGGTGAACGAGCATGGCGGGGAGTTGCCGCGCACGGCCGCCCAACTGCGGCAGTTGCCGGGCTTGGGACCCTACACCGCGGCCGCGGTGGCCAGCATCGCATTCGCAGAGCCGGTAGCGGTGGTGGACGGCAACGTGGAGCGGGTGCTGTCGCGGCTTCTTGGATGGCGTGCGCCAAAGCGCGGCGCGGCGTGGGAAAGGGCGCAATGGCTGCTGGCGGCCGACCGCCCCGGCGACTTCAACCAGGCCATGATGGAGCTGGGCGCAACGGTTTGCCTTCCGGCACAGGCCTTGTGCGCGCGCTGCCCGCTATTTCGCTGGTGCCGGACGCGCGGCCTCGGTCCGGCAAAGCACAAGCAGCGCCGCCGGCGGCAACAACTGGGTTACCGCTTGGCACGGCGTGGGGAGAGCGTGTTCCTGGCGCGGCGCGGGCGTAGCGCCTCGCTGATGCCGGGGATGTGGGAACTCCCGGAAATGCCGGCAAACGGCGTGCGCCCGGAGGTCACGTTCCGTTTGCGGCACTCGATTACGGTGACGGACTTTGTGATTGAAGTCAGCGCGGGCGAGCCCCCCGCCGGCGCACGCGGCCGCTGGGTCAAACGGGCGCAACTGGAAGACCTGCCGCTCACCGGATTAACCAAAAAAATCCTGCGGCGCGCCAATTTCATCTAAAGTTTTGTGGTCCGAACATTTGCGCACTGCCTGATTTAAGGAGGAACAAACAGATGCCTGCTTTGAGCGCCGGAAAGGCCGCTCCAGAGTTCACCCTGGAGAGGATGGACGGCGGCAAATTCAGCCTGCGCGAGGCCCTCAGTCGCGGCCCGGTACTGGCGGTGTTTTTCAAAATTTCCTGCCCCGTGTGCCAGTTCGCCCTTCCCTATGTCGAACGCCTGTATCAGGCATACGCGGGCAAG
>DASVBI010000680.1:0-2810 GCA_036375915.1 Terriglobales bacterium
CTTTTACCCTGGGTCAAGCGCCACAGTATCGCGCTAAGGTTAACCTGGGATTGACGTTTTGGGTACCCCCAGGTATAATTCAATAGGCGGTTCCTCCTGTAAGCCCCTGCTTTAGCGAGTGCCCTTCATTATGATCAGTGATGCGAATTTCCACATAGGTGACAAAGTCGTCTATCCCAATCACGGCGTAGGCATTATCGAGCAGATCAGCAGCCGGACTATTGGCGCGACCGTGGAAAAATTCTACCTCCTGAAGATTAAGTCCAGCAGTCTCAAGGTGATGGTGCCCTTTAACAACGTCACCACGGTGGGGCTCAGGCGGGTGGTGCGCAACGGTGAGATCCAGAAAATTCTGGACTTTCTGACCGACGGGGAGTGCAGCAACAACGCCGATTGGAAGTACCGCTTCAAAGAGAACTCGGAGCGCATGCGGACCGGCTCGCTGCTCGACGTGGCCGCCGTTCTGAAGGGCCTGCTGGTGCTAAACCAGACCAAGCCCTTGTCATTTAGGGAGAAAAAGATGCTGGAAAGGGCCCGCTACCTGCTGGTAAGCGAACTGGCCCTGGCCAAGAATCTGGACGAAGCGCACATAGAAGAGCTGCTGAACAAAGCTCTGTCCAAGTCCAAACTGCGCTTCCCCGAAGCAGCACCCGCCGAAGCCTGAGCCGGTATTCTGCGCCGCCCGATCCAGAGAGGCGGCTGCCCTGGATTTTGCCGGAAACTGGAAAGTCACACCCCGACACCGTTTTGGCGCACAAACTTCTCCGCGTTCCCCACATCCTAATAACTAGCTATGACGCCCGGTATCCTCCATATCATTCGCCTGGGCCAACAGCGGGATAAGTACGACCGGCTGATTGCCGACTACCAGGTCACATATAACGTGCCCAGCGGTAACTCGTTTTATCGCCTGGTTCATGGTGACGAAGAACTGAAGGGATTTCTGAGTCATCATGCCGTGGTTCCCAGGGCGGAGCGTGAGCGTGCCCTGGAGGACCTCCGCGAGCGCGGCAATGCCACCATTACAGACGTTGACATTCCTCCCGAGGAAACCACGCCCCTGGGCATGGTGCAGGATGCCAGCGATTACTAGGCAGTTTCGAGTTTTCAGGTTCGAGTTTCGAGGCACCTCTTTTCTGCATGAAACTCGAAACTTGAAACCGGAAACCATCCGGCTCCCCCTATAATTCCTGCGTGGCTTCGGATGACCCCAGCACAGCTTCCTCCCCTGGCCGAATACTCGCGTTGGACGTAGGCTCCAAAACCATCGGCAGGGCGGTTTCCGACCCTTTAGGCATTACCGCCCAAGGGCTGGAGACCATTCGCCGCAAGAACAAACGCACTGATTTTGAACAACTTGAGCGCACCATCGCCGAATACGGGGTGCGGGAAATCGTGGTCGGCTATCCCTTGCGTATGAGCGGCGCAGCCGGCCCCCAGTCATTGAAAATGAAGGAGTTTGCCGACGAACTGCAGCGCCGCTTCGGCCTGCCGGTGCACCTGTGGGATGAACGCCTGACCTCGGCCCAGGCCAACCGGTTGCTGCGCGAGACCGAAATGAGCATTCGCCGCCGCGCCCAGGTAGTGGATCGGCTGGCGGCCGTGCTTATCCTGCAATCATTTATGGAGGCGCGTGGCAGCCAGCGCTGACTGCGGAACAGGAGCGGCTGCTTTGTAACGTTATCATTCCTGCGCCGTCTATGATCGGTGTGGCTTGGCTCAGGGCCTGCATTTCTGATTTTTTTTGGCCTTATTTTACGGAGGTTCCATGAGCCGACGATTCAGTTTCGCCCTCAGCGCCAGTCTGCTTGTCGTTTTGGTCGTAATCGCCGCGTACGCCGTGGGCTGCGGCGCCATGAACTCGTCAAACCGTGTGCTCCAGTCCATTGCAGTGACCCCCTCCAACGCCAACGCGCAGAATTCCGCGATGGGGCAGGTACAGTTCACCGCCACCGGCACATTCAGCAAGCCGCCCTCTCCCGCCCTCGTGCCGTTTAGCGATCCCTATTCGGGAAGTTGGGGGATTTCCAATCTCAATATCGCGACCATCAACCAGAGCGGCCTGGCGCAGTGTATGCCCGGGAAATCGGGCACGGTGACGGTTACAGCCAATGCGTCCTCCAATTCGGCAACCGGCATGGGCCAGATGTCAACCGCGGTTCAGGGCACGGCGAAGCTCACCTGTCCCTGAACGGCCAGCCTTAGGGCCTTGCGCATCAATGGGTTAGCGGATGAGGTGCAATTGACTTCCATTTGATGTGGCGAAGATTGTTATTTCGCCCCGCCGGCGTCAAGTTGTTCTCGCGTACGGAGGACGACCATGGCGTTGCAAGAAATTCCGGCATTTTCCCGACCCCAGCGGAAAACGGAGGCAGAACTTCGCCAGCGTGAGCTGGCCTTCGCTCCCGCCCAACGAATCCAGCAAAGCTTTGTGGCGGCCGCCGAAAAGAAGGCCCTGCTCTGGCTGGCCGCCCGCACCCCGGCCTGGATTAATTCCGATCACCTGACCCTGCTGGGCTTTGCCGGCAACCTGGCAGCCGGCGTGTGTTACGCGCTGGCAGGCCGGGAGCCGCTGATGCTGCTCGGGGCGGCGGCCTGCCTGGCCGTCAACTGGCTGGGCGACAGCCTGGACGGCACCCTGGCACGGGCGCGCAACCGGCAGCGGCCCCGCTACGGCTTTTACGTGGACCACGTGATTGACACCTTCTCCGCCTTGTTTGTTATGGGCGGGTTGGCGCTCTCCGGGTACGTACACCCGGGGGTCGCCATGGGCATGCTGGTGGCCTTCCTGATGCTTTCGGTGGAGGTTT
>DASVBI010000465.1:0-3387 GCA_036375915.1 Terriglobales bacterium
CCGGCGTAGTTGATGGTGCGGGTCAACGAAGTACGGAAGCCGCTCAGGTGCGTGCCGCCGTCCACGGTGTTGATGTTGTTGGCGAAGCTGAACACGGATTCGGAGTAGCCGTCGTTGTATTGCAGCCCAATCTCCAGGTGCACCCCGTCGCGGTCGTCCTCCATGTAGATTGGGCGCTCGTGCAGCACGCTCTTGCCCTTGTTCAGGTGCTTGATAAATTCCGCGATGCCTCCGTTGTACTTGAATTCCGCTTTTTTGGCCTCGCCCGTCTTGGGGTCGGAGGTGCGCTCGTCAGTCAGCGTTATCAGCAGGCCTTTGTTGAGGAAGGCGAGCTCGCGCAGGCGCTGGGCCAGGGTATCGAAGTTGTACTCCGTGACGGAGAAGATAGTGGTGTCGGGTTTGAAATGCACCTTGGTTCCGGTCTTCTTCGCCGGACCCATCTTCTTGAGCTTGCTGGTGGGCTCACCCTTGGAGTAGGTCTGCTCCCAGGTCGAGCCGTCGCGCTTGATTTCCAGAGTTAGCTCTTCGCTGAGCGCGTTCACGCAGCTGACGCCCACGCCGTGCAGGCCGCCCGAAACTTTGTAGGTAGAGCTGTCGAACTTGCCGCCGGCGTGCAGCTTGGTCATGACTACTTGCGCCGCGGGCACCTTTTCGCCATCCAGATCCATCGTTTCGACGGGAATTCCGCGGCCGTCGTCCACCACGGTGATGGAGTTGTCGTCGTGAATGGTGACGTCAATCTTCTCGGCAAAGCCAGCCAGGGCTTCGTCCACCGAGTTGTCCACCACTTCATACACCAAGTGGTGAAGCCCCAGCTCGCCGGTGGAACCGATGTACATGGCGGGGCGCTTGCGCACCGCTTCCATCCCGCCCAGAACCTTGATGGACTCGGCGGTGTAGTCGTGCGTTCCATTGGCGCCATTGGGCTTGCCATTGGCTGCAGGCTTGCCGTTTTTCAGCTTGGAATCGGCAGCGACGGTGTCGGTGAGGGAAGTTGCTTTGCTGGCCATTCAGCTCCGTAAATGAAAGCGAGTCAAGCTCCCGGGGAGGAAGAATTTTCCTCCCCCGAAATTGATACAAGTTATTGAAATTAGACGCAGTTAGCGGAACTCGACCCGAGTTCTATTTTACCACAACGAAGGTGGCTTTTGACTCACTCGGAAGGCTAAAAATGGCGGGAATCAGGAGGCACAACAGCAGCAGAATCAAAGGCTTAGGAACGTCGCCCGAACTGGTTAGCAATCAGCAATCAGCTGTCGGCATTCGGCCCTTGAAGTTCGGATCGCTCTGCTGGCTCGCCCCCTGCCTGACTGCTGATTGCTGAGCGCTTGCCTAAACCGCCTTTGCCCTGGCCTCGGTCAGGGGCGACGCACAGAAGGCGCAGCGGCGAGCGTCAATGGGAATCTCGCTCAGGCACTCGGGGCACTTTTTGGTGGTGGGATCGGCAGGCGGGTCTTTGCGCGCGCGCGAAACCAGCGCATTGATGGGCGTGACCACAAAGAAGTACACCGCGGCAGCGATCAGCACGAACGACACTACGGCATTGATGAAGTCGCCGTAAAGGAATGTGCTGTTGTTGATGGTGAAGCTGAGCGCGCCGAAGTCTGGCTTGCCTACTATGGCGGCGATAAACGGAGTAAGCAGGTCCTTAACAAACGAAGTAACCACGGTGCCGAAGGCGGCACCGATGACCACGCCAACCGCCAAATCCACTACACTGCCCCGCAGCACGAATTGCCGAAAGCCCTTCAGCATGACGCACCCCCTAAGGCGGGTAGAGTAGCCCCGCGCGGGCAGGACGTCAAATGGGGCACAGACACGTGCCCAGCATGTCTGGGTGGGGCTTGTGCTACCCCCACATTACTTTCACCCCATGCTAGTGGGCGTGTTCACCGGGGTGTTCGTGTCCGGAGGTGGGGACAACACAGCCATGGGCGACATCGCAGACGACGTGCTCGAACTGAATGGTGGTGTGGTAGATGCGGAAGTCGTCGCGCAACTTGTCCTTTACCTCGTGCAGGATGCGTTCGCTGGCCGAGGGCGGAATATCGGCGATGCTGATGTGGCAGGAGAGCGCGTGGGTTTCCGAGCCGATGCTCCATACATGCAGATCGTGCACATCGTTGACGCCAGCGATGCCCGCAATGGCGGCGGCGATGTGCTTCAGTTCCATCCCTCGGGGCGTGCCTTCCAGGAGAATATTCAGGCTCTCTCGGACGATGCCGAAGGCGGACCACAGAATGAGAGCGCCAATACCGAAGGAAAGAGCGGAGTCTATCCAGACCGAGCCGGTCACCAGGATGGCCCAGCCGCCGCCGATGACCGCGGCGGTGGACAAAGTATCGCCCAACATATGCAGGAAGGCGCTGCGGATGTTCAGGTCCTGGCTGCTGCGGTAGAGGAGCCAGGAAATAATCCCATTCATCAGGACGCCCAGGGCGGCCACCCAGATCATGACTCGGGCGTGAATCTGGACCGGCGCCGTGAGGCGGTGAAAGGCCTCATAAAAGATGAAGAAGGCGACAACCACAAGTCCAATGGCGTTGAAGAAGGCGGCCAACACGCCGGCCCGCGAGTAGCCGTAAGTCTTGGTCGGACTGGGCGGGCGCTGCTGCAGGTAAACGGCGCCCAGCGAGAGCAGCAAAGCGAGGAAATCGGAGGCGTTGTGGCCGGCTTCAGAGAGCAAAGCCAGGCTGTGGGCCTTAATCCCGGCTACGACCAGCAGAGCGATATAAGCCAGAGTGAGACCCAGTGAAATGCGCAGCACGCGGGAGGGCTCGTGGGCGTGGGCATGGCCGGTGTGCGCGTGCATAGAATCAGTCTAATTTCGGAAACAGAGCGGTTTCAATAGCACCTTTGGGAATTAACCAGCGCAGACCGGCCAAGCAGAGACCTTAACCAGTCTCCGAGAGCGCCTTTGAACCACTCTGGTGAGGTGGGCTGGGGGGCCCTTCGACAACGACGGGCTACTGTACGGCGCGTCCTCAGCCCGGAATGAGAGCGGTTTTTCAGGAACTCGGGCCGGCACGAAGCAGAGTGGCCTGGCGGGCAAGGGCAAACCCGGGGCGCATTCGAGCACCTAACTCAAGAGCTGAATCAAACTGATGGCCGAAGCTACCCTGGCGCTCCCTTCGTCGCGAGGAGAGACTCGCAAAATCGCCAAAATTTGAGGAGAAAAGGTTTTTATGAAAAGACATTCGCTGCTGTTAACACTGGGGCTGGCATTAGCTACGACCTACGGTCTGGCGCAGACCGGGTCGCAGGCGGGACAGTATCCGACAAGCCAGTCGCCCACCACGCAACAACAGCCGGGCACACAGGCGCCCCCGAGTACCACGACTCCGGATCAGGGCCAAACGACGGGGCCCGACCAGAGCCAAACGACGG
>DASVBI010000296.1:0-8214 GCA_036375915.1 Terriglobales bacterium
TTTTGTTTCCGCCATGATGTCTCTGGCGACCACTTCTGCGTGCGCCTGGAAATCCACTTCCAGCCGCTGGGCAGACTCATCCAGCTTTCCCAGCCGGCCGTTGACATCAGCAAGCTGCGCCTCGATGTTCGCCCATTGTGCTGCCACGGCGTCCTGGAGCCGTTGCACATCCTGGAGCTGCGCATGATGTTTCTCTTCCAGTTGCTGATTCAGAGTGTGCGCCAGCTCCTCACTGTGCCGGCTCAGGCGGGTTTCGGCCTGCAATGCGAGCTGCTGAACCTGCTCCAGTCGAATGCCGCAGTGCTGCTGCACCTTTTCGGTAATTCCATTGGCTAGCGCTTGCGCGCGCTGCCCTACGCTCTTAAGTTCCTCTGAGGCTTGTTGCTGCAATTCATGCTGGGCCTTACTGAGCCGGTCTTCGATGGCGGCATGCGCGGCTTCAATTACCCGTTCGGACTCTGCCCGCGCCAACTGCAGGGATTGCTGCCCCAGATCCTGGCGCAGACGCGCCCACAACTCCTGTTCGAGCTCGGGAGGAATGTGCGAGAGCGAGACCTCGAAACGGCTGCGATTACCTTCCCGTTGGGCCAGCCTCTCCTTGATGGCTGCCACCTCCGCCTGCAACGGCTGAAGCTGGGCAGCTATCCGCTGCAGGTCGCCGGTGAACTGCTGGTTCAGATTTTCAGCTGCGATGTGCGGAGACCCAGTTTGGCTGCGTAGCGGAGCTGGGTTTCTCGTGTCGGGCGTGAGTTGTTGCTCGCATTGCGCTGACCTCTGCGCGCCCGGCCCCACCCAGTCTTCGGGGCAAGGTTTCAACCCCCAGATATTTTCGGGTTCGTCCAGTTGTGCGCCCAGCCGCCAACGTTCCGGAGTCGACCCGATGGGCTGGCAGTCGACGATGTGGGCCACTGTTTGCCGCCCCTCTTGGGTGTGGAAGTGCACGGGGACACCGGCTTTCACCGCCATCGGCGAACGCAGAGCACAGCCATGGGCGCTGACGACCTGGGTTTCGCATACTTCGGAAAAATCGTTACCCGGATCCAGGCTGGTGACCAGCAGCGGAACCGTGATTGGTAGTCTCGAGCTGCGCCGCAACACGTCAGATCCGTTGTGACCTTGCATAGTGAGTGCCTCTGTCTGATAAATCCACGACAACGCCCGGCGGGATGGTAATCAGGACCAGATGTCTCCCGCGCGTGCTCTACCCGCCAGCTTGGGGTCAAGGATTGCCAGGGTATCCAGGAGAACTGAGCAATATGCCTTTGCGCTCTCCTCCGTCAGTGAACTCTGGTCTTCTACCCACGGTCGCAGGCGCTCCATGGCTTTGGCGCTAATAAAAATGTTTCGCTCGCTGGCTGTTCCTGTGTTGGAAGCACTCCAAGTGGGATAGAGAGGAGCACCAGGCTGCATTCTCAAGAGACCGGCAATGCGTTGTAATGACCTGCCGATGCTCGCCAGCAGGAAGAGAAAGATGAGCGCAAACAGTCCGGCGGCGCTGCTATTCAGCCAAAGCCCGCCGGCTGCCGCGCCCACGATAATTCCAACTGCTGAAAGGAAAGCGTAAAGCGATTGGCCGCGAAGTTGGCGTATAACAAGGACCCTTTTCCGCAAACGGACAGCGTGCTGCCTTAGGCCTGAGATGTTGCGGCTGCACCAGCCTGACATGTTGCTTGCGAAGGCTCGAACGGACGGTTGAACGTCGCTATACATTGTGGTGGTCTCTTTCTAGGCCGATCGGATTTTAGGACGAGGTCAGTGCAGGTCCCACATAACGAAAGGAGGGCAGAGAAATCGTTATCCGATGGTCCGGCTAGTGCCTGCTTATTCGTTTGTTGTGTGGAATGCTCGCAACCGCCATCGTCCTAAGGGACAACACAGGCTGGCTGACGTAAGTAACCCAGATGGCGGAAGCGTGTCGGCCCCGAGCGCAAGCGGCCGCGCAAGGCTTGCGCCTTCCGTTAGCTCGCTGACGAGTTAGAGCCCGCCATTAGACCGAGTCCCCAGGGTCGTCAACGCGAGATTGGACATCAGGCTTCTTGCTGCATATGGTCTCGCGCACGCCTGGCCACGTTCCTTGAGCTTTCAGAGTTGCCGAGTGGTCTATCCGACAGTAGAATGGCCCACGTCAATCGGTCCCTATCCTGCTGCTCAATCAGGAGACAATATGAAACCAAGAACGATCGTTCTGAGCATAATCCTGTGCTTTGTTGCTACGGGAGTATGTTTCGCGCAGAACCCCTTTATGGGCACCTGGAAATTGAACGAGGCCAAGTCAAAGCTGGCGCCTGGAGCGGCGAAGAACAGCACGGTTGTTTACGAGGCTGCAGGTGACAGCATCAAAGTTACAATAGATGGCACGGACGGCGCGGGTAATCCAACCCATAACGAGTGGACGGGCAAGTTCGACGGCAACGACTATCCCGTTACCGGAGACCCCAATTCAGACTCACGCTCCGTCGAAAGGAGAAGCGGCCATAAGTTAGGTTTTAAGGTTAAAAAGGCCAAGAAGGTGACGACTACCGGTACGATTATCCTCTCCGCTGATGGCAAGAGCCGGACGGTGATCTCGAGCGGAACCGACGCCCAGGGCAAAAAGGTTAAGAGTACCGCCGTATATGACAAGCAATGAGTAGGCTGGCCGCGGATCAAAAAGGGCGCGCCTTGCGCGCCCTTTCCTTTTTCACAAACCCAATCAACTAAAAACCAGCTCTCCCCCATCAGGTAGACAAGGCGGTGGGTTCGTCAACGCTTCTGCTCGTGTCCACGAAGGGTTAGCGGACAGCGCTGCCACAGGTTACGACGGCAGCCAGGGTCAGGGTATGGACCACCCGAATCTACTGTGACGCAGTTTCAGGCAACCCACCTTCATCCTGCCCAAGTGTTGTTTTTTTTTACAAGCGGAGGAATGACATGCGGTGGTATTGGATTTGCAAGTACCCGTTGGCCAAATTGTGTCATGGCTTAAGCTTCCCTTAAGGTCTATACGATATGTTGTCGCCCAATCAGGCCGCCAGGGTCCGCTTCCTCACGAAGGGGGTTGCGGGCATTCCCGACGAAAGGAAATTTAGGTCGTCAAACGATTATTTTCTTGCATGTTGGGTGAGATGGCAGTAGCATCCGCCGACATTATGGGTGAGGAGTAAAGGTTTCGCCTGTTCTCCTCTGGGCATTCTTAGAAGTTCTTACCGGTCCTCGAATCCTTTACGTTATTCGTCTTTTTAGCGGTTGTTCCTTTGTTGAATCACTGGTCAGGCCACCAGACAGCATGGAGGTATGGTAGTACGCCCTACGGGCTGGTTGATGGCGACGTGAAGGGAGGATCTACATGCACGTTATGAAGATTCGCTTGGGTCTGCTGCTGTTGATTGGGGTACTCACCGCGCTTCCCATGCGCGCACAAGTGGCGGGGGCAACCCTCTCGGGAACTGTAACCGACGCCTCCGGGGCCGTCATTGTGAATGCTCAGGTCTCGGTCAAGAACCTGGCCACCGGCGTGCTGCAATCAACTACCACCAACACCGACGGTTTCTACAGTGTGCCCAACCTTTTGCCGGCCAACTATCAAGTTACCTTCGTGGCCAAGGGCTTCGCCACCAAGGCGGCGGCGGCAACATTGACGGTCGGCGCCAAGCAGATATTAAGCGTCTCCCTCGCCGTCGGGGAAGCAAGACAGCGCGTGGACGTCACCGAACAGGCTCCCAGCGTGGACCTGGCCACTTCGACCATCAGCGGCGACGTGGTGGGCTCGGAAGTTCGCGAACTGCCCTTGAATGGCCGCGACTGGGGCTCACTGGCCACGCTGCAACCAGGTGTGGCCACGGTGCGCACCCAGGAGGCCGTCACCCAGGTTGGCTCCCATGCCCGCGGCCTGGGCATGCAGATGACCATTGATGGAAGCCGGCCAACGCAGAACACGTACCGGCTCAATGGCATCATCATCAATGACTACTCCAATGCCGGACCCGGCAGCGTGCTCGGTCAGAACCTGGGCGTGGATGCCATCCAGGAGTTCTCGGTTCTTACCAGCAACTACTCCGCCGAGTACGGGTTCACCTCTGGCGGCGTCATCAACGCCATCACCCGCTCCGGCACCAGCCAGTTCCATGGCAGCGCTTATGAGTTCATCCGCAACAGCGCCATGGATGCGGCCAACTATTTCGAAAACAATAACAACCTCCCCAAGGCCGCCTTCCGCCGCAACCAGTTCGGCGCTTCCGCCGGCGGGCCCGTGTGGAAGGATAAGGTGTTCATCTTCGGCGACTACGAGGGCCTGCGCCAGAGCAAAGGCATTACTCACGTTGCGCACACCCTTTCGGCGGACGCCCGCACCGGTCACATTCACGACGACAATGGCAATCCCATTACTGTGCCCGTCAACCCCGCCATCGCCAAGTTCTTTACCTTCTTCCCCTTGCCCAACGCCGGCCTGATCGGACTGGGCGACACCGGCAACTACGCTTTTTCCGGCGCCCAGATCGTTCCAGAGAACTATTTCACCACCCGCGCCGATGTGAAACTGTCCGATAAAGACAGCTTAAACTCCAGCTACTACTATGATCGTTCCACCTTTACCCAACCCGACGGCACCAACCAGGTGATGGACCAGTTCGCTGTCGGGCGCCAGGGCGGCTCCCTGGAAAATACCCACATCTTTAGCCCCGAAATGGGCAACACCATTCGCCTGGGCTATAACCGCAGTTACGGTGATGGGCAGCTGACTCCGAGCGCCATTAACCCGGCGGCCGCGGATCATTCCTTTGGCATCCTGCCCAGTCTCTATGCTCCTCGCCTGAATGTCTCCGGGCTTACGCCATTTCGTGGCGGCCTGCGGGGGCAGTCAGTTCAGAATTATCTAATGCAGAGTTTCCAGGTATACGACGATGCGGTGCGCACCATGGGTACGCACAGCGTAAAGTTCGGAGGCATGCTGGTCCGGGTACATGAAGACTTGTTTGCCCCCTTCATCGAGGACGGCACGGCTACGTTCCCCAGCATTTCCAATTTTCTGCAAGATGCTCCCTCCCGCTTCGCCGGGCCCCCGGACATCTCGGCCATCTCCACTCATTACAACCGGGACTGGGTCCTGGGCGCATATCTGCAGGACGACTGGCATGCCCGCTCCAATCTCACTCTGAATCTGGGCTTGCGGTACGAAATGTCCACCATCCCCACCGAGAAGAATGGCAAGATCGCCAATTTGCAGACCATCGAGACCAATCCGGCCAATGGCCCCTTCTACAACAAATACTTCCAACGCAACCCCACACTCAAGAATTTTGAGCCGCGCATTGGATTTGCCTGGGACCCATTCCATGATCAGAAGACCGCGGTTCGCGGAGGATTCGGCTTGTTTGACGCCCTTCCTCTCCCCTATGAACTGGTCATCAACAATGCGCAGACTTCTCCCTTCCACGTGGTGACGGCTGTCAACAATCCGACGGCGGGAGTATTTCCGCAAGGCATCGCGTCCCTGCTTACCAATCCGCCCG
Source organism: Terriglobales bacterium (assembly GCA_036375915.1). Lineage (GTDB taxonomy): Bacteria > Acidobacteriota > Terriglobia > Terriglobales > Acidobacteriaceae > JAICWP01. The sequence continues at coordinate 5,490 of DASVBI010000296.1, forward strand.
CAGTGAGCCAGGTGTGGAATTACGTCCAGCCTGACCTGAAGCGAAATTACATCTTTCAGTGGAACCTGGACGTGCAGCGGCAAATTACAGGCAACACGGCTGTAAGCGTCGCCTATGCCGGATCACGCGGGGTTCACAACCCCTTCCAGGAGGACGACATCAACACCGTCTTCCCTTATCACGTCGGCAACCGCTGGGTGTTTCCCAACCCCATTTGTTCAGGTCCCACTCCCAACCCGACTTGTTTGACGCAGGGTGGCTCCGGCCTTGTCCCCGGCCATCCCATCAACACCAATGTGAATGCCATCCAGACCACGCTCTGGACCAGCATCTCCTATTACAACTCGCTGCAGGTTCGCGTGACCAAGGACATGAGCCATGGTTTGCAAGCCATGAGTTCCTTCACCTGGAGCAAGACCATGGACACTTCCTCAGGTAGTTTTGCTGGCGACAATTTTGCCAGCGACCTGAGCCCTACCACTCCGTGGTGGGATTTGAGACTTGTCCGTGGCCTTTCTGATTTCAATGTCGGCAAGAACCTGGTCGTGAATCTGCTTTACCAGGTTCCCAATCCGCATGCCCTGGCTGGACCGGCGGGCTGGCTGTTCCGCGGTTGGCAACTGGGAGCCATCTTTGAGGCCAGCGACGGTGTTCCCATCTGGCCCCTCGATGGCATAGAAGGCGATCCCATGGGGCAGCTCAACTCTGAGCCTATCGCCATTCCCGATCGCCTCTACGGCGGAGACTGCAGCTCCATCATCAACCCCGGCAATCCCAACCAGTACATCAAACCCAACTGCCTGACGGTTGCCCAGGCGCCCAGCCAGAGTTTCTACAACACCTACTGCGACAAATCGCACGCTTTCCCGCGCTGCGACAATCTGGTAGGTACGCTGGCGCGTAACTCCATCATCGGACCGGGATTGCTCAACCTCGACTACTCCATGGTCAAGAACAATCACATTCGGGAGAACCTGAATGTGCAGTTCCGGGCTGAGTTCTTTAACGTCATTAACCATGCAAACTTCGCGCCGCCGGTGGATAACCTCGAGGCCTTCGACGCCACCGGTGTGCCCGTGCCGGGCTTCGGCCAGATTGACTCGACCCAGACACCTGGCCGGGAAATTCAATTCGCGATTAAGGTGATGTGGTAATCGTTCCTGATGCAGTACTCAATCACAGGAGCCAGGCCGTATGGCCTGGTTCCTGTGGTAGAAGTGAACGGTACTAACCGAGCGCGGGGAGGAAAAGCTGCAGCATGAAACGACCGGCCCTGGGGAGACTCGTGGCGGGGTTTCTGTGTCTTGTCCCCCTGGCGCATTCGTTCATGCATTCCCCCGCCAGGGTCGCTCGCATGCAAGCGGGCGGCACTCAACCCTCTTTGCAGGCGAGGGCGCAATCAGCCCTGTCCACCACCCACGGCGCCTTGAAGCTGCCGGGTTTGTTACGCCCGGTCACTGTGCTGCGCGACCCATGGGGCGTTCCTCATATCTACGCTCAAAACCAGCATGACCTGTTTTTCGCCCAGGGCTTCGTGACTTCCCAGGACCGCCTGTTTCAGATGGAGTTGTGGAAGCGCGTCGGGCAGGGACGGCTGGCTGAAGTGCTCGGCCCCGAGTATTTGCAGCGCGACATCAATGCGCGCCTGCTGGCTTACCGCGGCTCCATGGCGGAGGAATATGCCAGCTATGCTCCCGACGCCAAACAAATCCTGGAAGCATTTACCCAAGGCATTAACGCGGAAATTGCACGCCGCCTTGCTCCCGGCGGTCCTGGCCTGCCCCTCGAGTTCCAGTTGGCAGGATTCAAGCCTGAGCCCTGGAGGCCGGAAGACTGCCTGACCCGCATGGCCGGGTTCCCCATGACCCGCAACTCGGTTGAGGAACTGCTTCACGCCAAGCTTGTGGCCTTAATCGGCGCCCAGAAGGCTTCCGCAGTGCTCGGCCTGGATCCACCCGTGGTTCTCGACCCCGCACCAGGCGAGGACCTTTCCAAGCTTTCGCCGGAACTGTTGCGCAACCTGCAGGGCAGCGATAGCTCCATGGAACTTGTTCCGCAGTTGGCCGCCGACTCGCACCGGCTGGATGAGCCGGGAAGCGGCAAATGGGCCAGCAACAACTGGGTGGTCTCCGGCAAGTTGACTGCCTCCGGCCGGCCTCTTCTATGCAACGATCCGCACCGCACCATAGACAAAATTCCATCCTTGCGTTACGTGGTGCACCTGGTGGCGCCCGGCTGGGACGTGATTGGCGCCACTGAGCCCGGTTCCCCCGGCATTGAAGACGGCCACAACCAGCGCATCGCATGGGGTTGGACCATTTTCGGCATGGATCAGCAGGACCTCTACCTGGAAAAGCTCGACCCCGGCGATCCGCTTCGCTACAAGACCGAAACCGGCTGGGAACGGATGCGGGTGGAGAAGTCCACATTCCACGTGAGAGGCCAGCCTGACGTTACGGTGGATTTGAAGTTCACCCGCCACGGCCCGGTGTTGTGGGAAGACACGGCTACGCATCGCGCCCTGGCTCTGCGCTGGATTGGCGCGGAACCGGGAACAGCCGGCTACCTGGCTTGCCTTACCCTCGACCGGGCGCAGAATTGGCCGCAGTTTGAAGCCGCTGTCCAGCGCTGGAAGCTGCCTACCCACAACATCGTGTACGCCGACGTTGATGGCAATATCGGAGAGCATTCCGTGGGCATGGAACCCATCCGCAAGAATTTCACC
>DASVBI010000727.1:0-2196 GCA_036375915.1 Terriglobales bacterium
AGGGTCAGTTCGTTTCCCCCTGGGACATGCAGCACGCGGTGGAAAAGTGCCGGGCCGCCGGCAACCAGCAGGTGTTCGTCACTGAGCGCGGGTCAACCTTCGGCTATAACAACCTGGTTGTAGACATGCGCTCCCTCGCCATCATGCGCGAGTTCGCTCCGGTGGTGTTTGACGCGACTCACTCGGTGCAACTGCCTTCGGCGGCGAGCAACGGCGAGGGCGCGGTCAGCGGCGGCCAACCCGAGTTTATTCCCCTGCTGGCGCGCGCCGCCGTCGCCGCCGGCGTGGACGGAATTTTTCTGGAAGTGCACGACAATCCCAAACAGGCGAAATCCGACGGGGCCAACGCGCTGGAACTGACGCGCCTGCGCAGCCTGCTGCAGGAGATTTTGGCAGTGCAGAAGGCGGTGGGGCAGAGCCGCAGCGCGACGCCAGTCTGAGTCGTGCATGGTGGCGCCCCTAAGGCGACGAAGTTGCGAGATGGGTTCCGCAACCAGGGCGCCCGTCTTATTTCGACCTGCCGGGGCTGATCGGGCAGTAGAGGGAAGAACCAGACGGGAGCGGCGTGGGCGGCCTGACATCGTTGTGCTTCGGCCGCACCCAAGACAGGGAAACGATAAAAACCTGCCGCCACCGGCTCCCGCCTCTTCTTGGCCCAAAGACCTGAACATCTAAGATGCAGCATCGAGCCCTGGCGGTGCTCAGTAATAGTCCGAACAACTCAGAATCAGTAATAATCCGAGCAGCTGAGGAAGAAGCCGCAGCGGGGGCAGCTCAGCTTGCAGCGCACCTCCTGCAGTTCGGTCGAGCAATTTGGGCATACGCGCATGATCTGCCCTCCGGTCTTCCCTGGCTGCTCCGCGCGAGGGCCGGAACTCCTCTGCCCGGTCTCGTCCGGGCCTGGCTTGCTGACGGGTTCGGTCATTTCTTCCGCTCGCGCTCGGCGGCGTACTTGGCCATCCGCCGTTTCATTTCTTCCGGCGCAACATCTTCCACATGGGTGGCGATGGTCCACATGTGTCCAAAGGGGTCATATAAGGTGCCGCTGCGGTCGCCGTAAAACTGGTCCTGGAGTTCTTTGTCCACGCGGCCGCCGGCGGCCACGGCCTGCTTGAAGACGCGGTCCGCGTCCTCCACGTAAATCATCAGGCCAACGGGCGTACTGCCTTGCGGGGCGCGATAGCCCATCTGTGGCATCTCTTCGCCCATCATGAAAATGGAGTCGCCAATTTTCAGCTCGGCGTGCCCGACGGTGCCTTCGGGCGATGCCATGCGCATGATTTCCGTGGCGCCAAACGCTTTCTTGTAGTAGTCGATGGCCTTGGCTGCGCCCTTGATGACAAGGTAAGGGGTGAGGCTGTGGTATCCGTCGGGAATGGGCTTCACTTTTGCCATAAATGGGTCTCCTTTGCGCGATGGAATTGAATCAGGATAACGCAAGACGGTAGTTGACAGTTGGTAGTTTGCAGTCGGCAAGTTGGCCTGCCGCGAGTACCAACTACTAACTACCAGCTACCGCTTCCTGTATATTGTCCGTGCTATCCAAAGGAGACGGCCATGAAAGCAGGCATTGTGATGGTGATAGCGGTTGCCATGTTTACGGGCATGAGCGCCGCCCAGCATAAGAAGAATGCTCCCGAGACGAGCACCGCCGTACAGGGCGCCGCGGGCACGCAACTGGAGCAGATTGAGCACAAATGGGCCGAGGCCGAGGTTAAAGCCGATCCCGCCATGATTGCGCCTTACCTGGATGACAGCTTCGCGCAAACCAATCCCGACGGCAGCGTGAGCACGCGCACGGAGGTATTAGAGGGGATTGGCAAGGGCGATCCCACGCTCAAGGCCGTGGACCTGGCCGACATGAAGACCCAGAGTTACAGCGATGCCGCGGTCATCATGGGACGCTACACAGAAAAACGCGAGGTCAAGGGCAAGCACGTGATGACCGCCGGCCGCTTTACCGATACCTACGTTAAGCGCGGCGGGAAATGGAAGTGCGTAGCTTCGCACGATTCGGTGGCGGCGAAGGAGTAAGGTTTCGCAGGTTCAAGTTTCCGGTTTCAAGTTTCAAGGAAGCGGCGCGAGTTGCCTTGACTGGGCACGAACTGACAACTGCCACTGTCAACTGGGTCTACGCGTCGGCCGGCCTGGTGAGCGCGTCCAGGGCATCCTGAATGTTATCGAACATGAGGAAGA
>DASVBI010000278.1:0-3503 GCA_036375915.1 Terriglobales bacterium
TCGCTGCCCATCAGGAAGGTGGTGAGGGCGCGAATCTGCTCCGGCGTGAGGTGCGGGTTGGGCATGCGCAATTTGTCGGTGTCCGACTTGATCATGCCCTTGTCGAATATGTTGGGCTCGGCCAGCTTGTGCTCGAAGAAGCCCTTCAGGCTGTACCACTGGCCTTTGGCGGGGCCTTCGGGCAGGCGCGCGCGGTCCACCGGGTCGGTGATGGGCTCGCCTTCGCCGCGCTGGGCCATATCCGTGAACAGCGCGAAATCAAGCCGCTCGATGGGCTTGCTGCCCTCCTGGGTCAGTTCGGTTCCGATGCCGCGATCGTCCTCGAAGCCGGAAATTTCGTGGCAGCCGGCGCAACCGAACTGCCGGATCCACTTCTCGCCCTCCGCCTTCAGCTTGGCATCGTCCATGTAGGAAGCGTCGGCGTAGGAGCTGGGGTCCTTCTCTTTAAGCGTGATCAGGTAACTGGCCACGTCCTGCGCATCCTGCTGGCTCAGGCGCAGGCTGGGCATCACGGTCATGTTTTCCACCTGCAGTTCGTGGCCGTCATTGGGACAGGTAGTGTGGTCCAGGTCGAAGGCGTAGGGCAGGCCGTGCTTGGCGTAATCCTCCGGCCCGATGTCCTTCTTCTCATACGGGCAGTAAGGACGGATGCGCTCCCGCGGGTTGTGCACCCAGCGCACCAGGTAATCGTAGTTGACCTTCTCCCCCACCCGGGTCAGATTGGCGGCGAAGTCGCCCCCCTGCCTCTGCTCGCCCTCCCCAATGGAGTGGCAAGCCAGGCAGCCGCGGGTCTCAAACAGTTCCTTGCCGTGGGCCGCGTCGCCAGGGGCGGCATGAGGAATCGGGTCCTTCAGTGCCGTCTGCCACAGGTAGGCGGCAATGGAGCGGATCTGCTCATCGTTCAGCCGAAAATTCGGCATCTTGGTGGTGGGCCGGAAGTCGGTGGGTTTCTGCAGCCACACCGGAATCCAGTTGCGGTTCAGCTTGGCGCGGACTTCTTTCAGGTTGGGCCCGACCTTCTTCATGTCGCGCATCAGGTCGCGCGTCTGCAGGTCGAACTGGTGGATCTGGCCGTCAATCTTGCTGTTGTCCACCTTCAGCGTCTCCGCCTTGGTGTAAAGAAGATTGGCAGTGTTGTTGTCTGGCGCCTGGTCGCCTTCATGGGTGTACTCGGCGGCCATCTTCAGGTTGTCAATCTTCTGCTGCTCCAGTTGTTTGATCTGCTGGTCGTTGGCCCGCAGTTCTTCCGGCTCGCTGTTGTAGCCCTGATACTTGTGGCAGCCCATGCAGCCGCGTTGCTCGAACAGGAACTTGCCCTCGCTGATCGTCTGGCCGGCGTTGCCGCTGATCAGCACCATGTCACGGGAGTGGCAGTTCTGGCAGCCCGCTTCTACGTTCTCCTTGGGAAACAGCGGCCACAGCCAGTGCTCGTACGTGCCGTGCGCCTTCACCACGCTGGTGGTGGCCCGGCCGTTGCCCTGGTGGCAGGTGCTGCAGCCGAACTTCTCCGGATCATGAATGTCGAGCAGTTCCATATCCGGATGGCTGACAAACGCGCGCGCGTACTCGTCCGGCTTCTGTCCCGGCGCCGCCATGTCCGCCGCGGTCAGCTTCAGCGGTTCGCGGATGCCCAGGTGGCAGGACTCGCAGCGGTCCACCATGATGGGATTGCCGCTGTTGCGCGGGTCGGGTACGACCACCTGGTGAATGGCCGGCGACAGGTCCTCCACCTTGTTCTCCAGCCCGGTCACCTGCGACGGGGTGAGCGTGACCATGTGGTCGGAGACGTACTGTTGCATTTCCGTGTTGATGGCGGTGACCGGTTTGAGCACATCACCCAGTTGGCCGTTGGCGGCGGTGCGCTGGTCTTTCAGCCCGTTGTATTCCGCTTCCAGTTGCTCGTAGTTGTACTTCTTCCTGCTGCCATCGGGGAATACCACCGTGAACAGCTGCTGCTCCCATTTCTCCAGGTCGCGCTGCCGGCTGCGCTTGGAAGAAGGGTCCGTATCGGTCTCAATCTCATAGGTAACGGCGCTCACGTAAGCGCGCTTGTCGGTGAAAACGCTCTGCACCGCCAGAATCTGCGCGCTCAAATCGCTGATGCGCTGGTTCAGTTGCGTGATCTGGGGCTTGGCCTGCGCGGACGCCTGCTTGTACTGCTCTGCCAATTTCTGGTACTCGGGGCTGGACTCCACGTCCTGTTGCGATTTACGAGACTTCGCCCGAGCCGTCTTGAGGAACGCGGTATAGCGCTGCTTGAACACTTCCTGATAGCGCTTCCATGGCCGCTGCCCGTAGGCCTCGTCCCACAGCGCCCAGAACATGGAGGCCATGAGCACGGCGGTGGCAACCGCGTAATACAGCGCGTACGACTTACTGGTTATCGGATCATCGTCAGGCGTGGGTAGCTCCGGCACCGTCGCCTCCTCAGATGTTGAAGTACGGCGTTATCCACACGTATTTAATGTGCATGGCCAGGCGCAACCCCATCTTGATGGGCAAGCCGACCATGGTCAGCAGAAAGAACACCATGATGGAATACTGCAGCAGGCTCATGCGCCGGTAGTCCTTCGGCTGGTAGCGCCGGAACAGGGCGAACACGATAAACCCGCCCAGCAGGTAATAGCCCCCGACCACGACCGCGCCGAACACCACCTTGCCCAGGTTCGAAGTAATCCCGAACAAGTCGGGCAAATCGCGGTTCACCTCATAAATCAGGCGGCTATGGTCCCAGGTCTGCCCCGGCCAGAACCACTGCCAGCCGGGCCCGCGGATGAAGGTGCCGATCAGGATCATGGTCACCCACAGGAACAGGAAACCGAAGGCAAATGTTCCAATCGAGAAGCGCCGCTGCCGCAGCGTGTAGTAGCCGTTGCCCATGGGGTTGGTGTCAATGTAGGGAACCACCATCAGCCCCACGATAATCAGCGTGGGCATGACCACGCCCGCAATCCAGGGATCGAAGTACACCAGCATTTCCTGCAGCCCCAGGAAGTACCAGGGAGCCTTGGCCGGGTTCATGGTGACGTTGGGATTGGAAGGCTCCTCCAGCGGCGCGTTCAGCGAGATGGACCACACCATCAGGACAGCGGTCACGATGATGGCGGCCAGAAATTCCACCCGCAGCAGGAACGGCCACACGTGCACTTCCTTCGCCCACCCGGGTTTGAAGGGCCAGGTCTTGCGGTAGCGCGTCTTGGCCTCCTGGGGATTTGCTTCCAGTTCCGCTATCAGCTTGTCATTGGCGCGCGCCTGCCTCACCGCCAGCGCGGTGTAGAAAATCAGCAGCGGTACCAGCGCCACGATAGGCACATTGTCAGGTGCGGATACGATCTCCCACAGCTGATGCCAATCCATAAAACCTCCCCGCAGCTGAAGCTAGCCAGCTAGTCAGCTAGCTAGACTCTTTATGCGTGCGCTGCCTTCGGCCCGCGCGCTTCCTTCACTTCCGATTCCAGCATGACGGGCGCCGGCCCAGAAATGCCGCCGTCTTTCCTGACCCG
>DASVBI010000088.1:0-3572 GCA_036375915.1 Terriglobales bacterium
GAACTGGTCAGGAATGACGAACTCCATGGGCTTGTGCTCTTCCTTCAGCGAACCAACCGCAGAAACGGAAATGATGCGCTCCACGCCCAGTTGGCGAAAACCATAGATATTGGCGCGGAAATTGATTTCGCTGGGCAGAATGCGGTGCCCGCGGCCGTGGCGGGCGAGGAAGGCCACGCGCTTGCCTTCCAGCCTGCCGGTGACGTAAGCGTCCGAAGGGTCGCCAAACGGAGTCTGCAAACGGACCTCCCGGACCTCCGCCAAACCGGGCATGGAGTAAAGACCGCTACCGCCGATGATGCCGATTTGGACTTCCGCCAAGCTCCCCCCCGCGAATAAGGCAAACAGCGGATTATAAATTATGTGCCCGGGGCAACCCCGGCGGGAGCTGGCGAGCCACACAGGATATTTGGCAATAGCGAGAGTCAGGCCGGGGTAAAGAGCTGAAAAACAGAGGCTTGTGCCTCGGCCTATTCGGCCGCAAACCGCTCCCGGCACGGGTTGCAGCCGCCGGCAAATTGGCAGCCCACCCGCTCATCACGTTCTTCATCCTAAATAGCGTCCCAATCCTGCTTGGCACCATGGGGAGAGTTATTCCCCGCAACCGCCTGGTGACAGGGCGATGGTGGCCTGAGGTGGCGGATAGGACAAGGACCGGATTGGAGGATAGGAGACCCATGAAACGGATTTTAGGACTGCTTGTGATCCTGGCGATGATGGTGGCCGTGCCCGCGCTTTATGCGCAGGAGGAACATGGCGAGGTGGGAGTATTTGGCGACTTCACCCGGCTCTCGCCCGCAGGCAACAGCAATTTCACAGGATTGGGCGGGCGCCTGGGGTTCAACGTCAACAACCACCTGCAGTTTGAAGGTGATATCGGCTATGACTTCGCAAAGAACTTCACCAGCACCAGCGACAACGGGTTGAGCACTTCCTTCGGGACGTCGAGCCTGCGGCTGTTGCGGGGGGTGTTCGGGCCCAAGATCCAGACCGGGGTGGGGCCGGTAAACGCCTACCTGGTGCTGAAGGGCGGCTTCCTTAACTTCGGCGTGTCCCATAAAGGAGCGACTACGGGATTCGTCAACTCCTTTGGTGGCGTCCTCAATGGCGACACGAACGGCGTGTTCTATCCGGGCGCGGGCGTGGAATTCTTCATTGGCCACGTGTTCGGACTGCGCGCCGAGGCGGGTGACATGATGTACTTCGATAACGGCGCCAACCACAATCTGAACGTGACCTTCGGGCCCACTTTCCGCTTCTAGTTGCTGGCCGAGTCAAGGCTTTCGCAGGTGATTTAGCATGGCGCCTCCGCCAGGAGGCGCCAGTTTTCTTCAATATTTCTCGACCTTGCACCCGAAGCACGTGGTACCATCGCGGCCGTCGGCGCTCCCCCCGCCGCTTCCACGGTGCTCATGGTCAACCCGGCATCTCATTCCACCTTAGAGGTCTCTCCAGGAAGAATTGCGCTGCTCTGGTTGTTCCTCGTGGCCGCCCTGGCCTTGGTTGTTCCTGTACGAGTTCAGTGCCAGAGCAGTGATGACGTTCACATTGTTCCGGCCAATCAAGCAGCGCCGAAGGTGACAGCGCCTGGGGCTACGGCAGATGATGCTTCCCTGAAGGTCCACGGTAAGCCCTTCCGCGCCGATGTGGACCTGGTGCTGGTACCGGTGACTGTGACCGATTACCTGAACCGACCGGTGGTGGGACTGACCAAGGCGGAGTTCTCCCTGTATGAAGACGGCAGCAGGCAACAGGTCCGCTCGTTCTGGTGCGACGATTCCCCGATTTCCGTGGGCGTGATCCTGGACCTGAGCAAAAGCATGAGCAACAAGCTGGACGTGGCGCGGGAGGCGCTGGGGAAGTTTTTCGATTTGGGTAACCCGGAGGATGATTATTTCGTAATCACGTTCGCCGACCGGCCCACGGTTCTAGCGGATTCGACTCAATCCATTGGCTCCATCCGAGCCCGGCTGGCCGAGGCGGTGGCCGGAGGTCACACTGCCCTGCTGGACGCCATTTACCTGGGAGAGGCCAAGCTGCGCCAGGCACGCTACAAGCGGCGCGCACTATTGATTATTTCCGACGGCGGTGACAACCGGAGCCGCTTCACTGCCAGCGAACTCAAAAGCATGGTCGAGGAACAAAACGCGACCATTTATGCCATCGGCCTTTTCGACAAAGTGTTCAAGACCCCGGAAGAGTGGGCCGGCAAACGCCTGCTGACTCAGATTACCGAGGCCACGGGAGGGCGCACGGTCACGCTCAACAATCCCAAGGATTTGCCGCAGGCCGCTTCCGAGATCAGCGTGGAAATGCGCAACCAGTACGTTCTGGGATACCGGTCAAACAACCTGGCGCACAATGGCAGGTGGCGCAAGATCAAGGTGCGAGTGAGCCTGCCGGCGCGCACAGCGCAGCTGCAGGTGTACTCGAAGAGCGGGTATAGGGCGCCGGTGGAGTAAACCACAAGCGCAAGGTCCTTCGATTCGCGCTCATTTCGCTTCGCTCAACTCGCGCTCGCTCAGGATGACAGAGGAACTCGGCGTTCATCCGCGGCGAAGAAATAAAAAGGCTGAGACAGCCATAGGACAGCCTGCGAGACGCCAGCGCTATGACTCATAAACCCATTTGCCGTCCACCATGGTGCGCTCCACGGGAATGCTTAGGAGCGAGGCGGGGTCGGCACGGAAGGGATCGCGCCCGAGCACAATGAGGTCGGCGAGCTTACCGGGCGCAATTGTGCCCTTGATGTTCTCTTCGAACGAGGCATAGGCGCCGTTGAGGGTGCCGCAGCGGATGGCTTCCTCCACTGTGATGCGCTGGTTCGCGCCCCAGACTTTCCCCTTCATGTCAGTGCGCGTCACCTGCGATTGCAGCCACATCATGGGGTCAGAGGGGCTGGCAGTGTAGTCGGAAGAGTCGGTGGGACGCAGGCCGGCATCAAGGAATCTGCGCATGGGAAACATGTGCGTGAGGCGCTCCTCACCGTAAAAGTGCATGACATCGCCGTGGAAGTACACGTAGCAGGAAAAGGGCGCGGGGATGACATTGAGCGCCTTCATGCGGCCAATAAGTGACTCGTTTAGCAGGGTGCAGTGCTCGATGCGATAACGAGGATCGCGGCGCGGCATCTCACGCTGTACCTGCTCGTAGACGCCCAGAATCTCGTCAATGGCCAGGTCGCCGTTGGCGTGGGTGCCGAGCTGCCAGCCGGCGGCGTGGGCCTTGCGGGAATTCTCGTACAGATCTTCCCTGCTGGTCACCTGCAGTCCGCGATACTCGCCCAGGCCGATATAGGGCTGCGAGAGCCAGGCAGTACGCTCGGAGATGGAGCCGTCGGCATATTGCTTGATGGCGCCCAGGCGCACCCATTCGTCGCCGAACCCGGTATGCAGACCGGCGGCAATCATTCTGTCCAACGCGCGCACCGTAATGTGCGAGTAGATGCGCAGGCGCAGTTCGCCAGCGTCGCGGGCATCCTGATAACCCTGCAAGTCCTCGGGGGCGGCATCGGCGTCGCAGGCCGAGGTCACGCCCTTGCTGGTCATCATCTGCGAGATGAGCCTGGCGCC
>DASVBI010000643.1:0-4184 GCA_036375915.1 Terriglobales bacterium
CCCCGGCGCCATCGGCACGCAACCGGAGCAGGATATCGCCGCGCATCAGATGCAACGCTGCTTCATTGCTCGGCGACGGCGGCAGCCGGGCCGCGGTATCGCCTGCCTGGCGGGCATAGCAGATGGAAAGAAGAAACAGCGGCTCAACTATCGGGTTCGAACCGATGCCGCGCTCCAGCAAAGGAATGGCCTCGCGGCAGCGGCCGGTGCGGGCGAATGCCGTAGCCCGCTGCAGCGGATGGGCAGTTCGCGACTCTGCCAGACATTCCCACCGCTGTTGCTGGAAAAGCAGCTCAGGAGCGGCCCCGGCGCAGCGCAGCGGCGGAGATAATTTGGGCTCCAGGGCCTCCGGCGGGCAATTTCTCCGGCGGACACAGGCGAAGAATATGGCAGCCGGTCCGGAAAATGAAGCTGATTCGGCGGGTTGCAAACTGGCCGGCCATCCGGCGGCTGCCTGCGCCAACATTGCCGGCGAACGCTCCGCGATCGCATTCAGGCGCCGCGCAGCCGCCTTCCACTCGCCGCTTTGTGCCGCGAGCATCGCCTCCGCTTCCCAGGCGTGCAGGTCATTCGGATTCCGCCGCAACGCTTCCCGCAAGTCCTGCCCGGCGGTGGTGTGATCGCCGGCGGCTATATCCGCCAGGGCCAGATCGCTCCATATGCCGGGAGCATCGCCGTCCAATGCCGCAGCCCGCTGCAGGAGTTGCCGGCGCGAACTGTCGCCTGCGGAATGCGAAAGCGCCTCGATGCGGTATTCCGCCGCCAGGCCGTGCTCGGAACTGCGCAGCTGGCGCGACAGAGCCGCGAACCGAGCCAGGCTGAAATCCACCATCGCAACTGCCGCCTGCGAAGACTGTGGCGCCACTCGCAGCGCCCCGGCATAGGCATCGGCTGCGGCGGCGTAGTTGTACTGCGTCGCCTGCGCCTCGCCCAGGTACTCGTAAGGAAACTCCTCCCCGGGTCGGCGGCGGGCTGCTTCCTTCAGAAAGCCGACGGCTTCCGCCGGGCGGCCGGTGCGCAGCAGGTCAATGCCCAGCAACAGGTTCACGAAGTACTCTTGAGGCCGGAGGCGGCGCGCCTTCTGCAGAAGGGGCAGGGCTTGCGCGTACTCCTGGCGCTGGTGAAAGTCGAAACCGCGATGGAGGAGATCGTCGAAATCAGTCGCTGTGGTCCTGGTTTGGGCGGCCGCCGGCAGCAGGAAGATAATTACCACGAGCAAGAGGATGCAACCGCGCTGACCCGCCTCCATGGCCCCGAACACCTCGTGTAAAGGCAGCCAGAATACCCCTCCCCGGCGCCATCAGCAATGGGCAACGGAATTTCAAAAGCAAAATCACATAAGTGACCGTGCCACAGCTCTGCGCCCGCTATGCTTCCGCAGAAAGGTGCTGCTTGCGCGGGCGCTTGTGCATCATCGCCGTCATGCTGCTGCCCCTGGCGGCCGCCGCCGCAATCCGCCCGTTGCCTCCGCTACGCGACGGGACCGTAGTCAGCGGTCCGGGAGAGTTCCGCTACGATGGCAAGCTGGAGTTCAAAGGCCAGGTCACGTTGCGTAACTTGACCCTGGATCTGCGCGGCCCCATTGGCATCGCTGCCGGTTCCACGCTTCGCCTGGAAAAGGTCCACCTGATTATCTCCGACCCGCCCGGCACCGCGAACGGCACCAGCAATTTGCGCTGCCAAGGTCCGGCTCACATCATTATTCGCGATTCAACCATGGCGCCCACCGGCAGCGCTCATCCCATTTGGTGGTTCTCCGGTGCGGATGTGGACGTGAGCAACCTGCAAACCGAGAACTCCGAATTTCACCTGGAGCACACGACCGCGCGGCTGCGGCGGCTGAAAATCTTCGAGCTGGAAATTTCCAACTACAGCCAGGTCGCGGCTCAGCATCTCGACCTGGTATTTTTGTCCACGCACACCGGCAACGACGATCGTCTGCAGTTCGCCGATATCCCCGCGGACAAGCGTTTCTCGCGGACGCTCGACTTAGGTTCGGGCGCCAAGGCGGACCTGCGCGACACTCGCCTGCAGCTTTTTCTGTTGTACGTGCACGGCGGCGCCCATGCCGCCCTGAGCCGCGTCGGGCGTGCGCAGTTGGCCATCTTCCCTCAGTGCAAGGGATCGCTGCGCCTGCCGCACGGCAGTGTCGGTTCAGCCGCCCATCCCGTCCTGTTTCCGCAGCCAGGCGCAAGCGATTGTCCTTTCCGACTCGCTCTCAGCGATGTCAGTGTTGACACGTGGGACGTTTACGCATCCGATCATGCCGACCTCACCATTTCCGACAGCGTGATTGACGAGATGACGGCCAACCAGGAAGCGAAGCTCACCGTGCGCAACTCCGACTTGTATGCCGACTGGCTCGCCGCCGCCGACCAGGCACAGATCCGCATTGAGAACTCCAGCGTCGGGGCCTTGCGGCTCGCTAAAGAGCGGCCTGACCTGGCCACCAGCCAGATTCGTTTGGGCGGCGAGAGCGTGGCGTCCTTTTCGCGCGTCCGGTTTGATTGCGGCATCGTTGCCAGCGATCGTGCCCGCGTGCAGATTATGGATGCCGTCACCCCGCCCAGGTACATTCATTCCTCAGCCGAAGCGGTCGTGCACACAGCTGGCGCTTCCGCCGTGACTCCATAAAGGTCCGATTTCTCCAATGCCGGAACTCTTGCTCGAAACCGATTGGACATTTCGCGGGCTCCGCGTAATTGCCCTGGAGAATCGCTTCTTGCGGATCGTCATTCTGCCCGAAGCCGGCGCCAAGATTTGGCAAATTACTTACAAACCCTTCGACGCCCCCCTGCTGTGGAACAACCCTCGTGTTACGCCGGCGCGCCAGCCCATTAATGCTCGTTATGACGATGTATGGAGCGGCGGCTGGGATGAGCTTTTTCCCAACGACGAAACGGCCGTCATCGCCGGCGAAGCCTGCCCGGATCACGGCGAGCTCTGGACAGGAGAATGGACGGCGGATCCGTTTCGCGCTCCCGATCAGGTCGGGGTGAGGCTGAGCTTCACGACTCCGATCAGCTCCATGCTGGTTGAAAAAACCATCATCCTGCGGCGCGAAGAAGCTCGCATTCAATTTCTGCACCGTTTCACAAATCTCGGGGGCGCGCCGTTTCCATTCTTATGGAAGCTGCATCCGGCCCTGGCAGTGACGCCGCAGCACCGCATTGATTTTCCCGCCATGAAGGTCGTGCTCGAGCCGGCTTTTTCCGGCACACTCGAGGGCGCCCCCACTGTGAATACCTGGCCGCATGTGTGCCTGGGCTCAAAGCGGGTTGATCTTCGCTGTGTCCCCCCGACGGAACAGCGCCAGCTCTACTTTTTGTATGGCACTGAAATGGAGGGCGGCTGGTGCAGCCTGACTAACTCTGCCACCGGCCTGGCATGCGGGCTCTGCTTCGATCCTGGCGTCTTCCCCTGCTGCTGGCTTTTTGCCACCTACGGAGGCTGGCGCAACTACAACGTCGCTGTGCTGGAACCCTGCACCGGCTATCCCCTGAACTTTGCCGCCATGCAAGCAGCGGGGCGTCACCGCACGCTGGCGGCGGGCGAGTCGCTTTCAACGGAAGTTCTGTTCACTTTGCAGGAAGGCCTGCGCTCGGTCGGCGGCATAGATGCGCAGGGACGCATGAGCGAAGCCCAGCCCGGCTCCCGTTAACACTGGCTGAAACAAGGATGCAATGCCGGCGCGCGCCTCAGGAGTTGGCGTCCTCCACGTCCGCTTTTGGCTCCAGCGACAGCAGAATAGCAGCGGCAATGGCCAGCGCCACGCCGCATCCCTGAACCAGCGTCAGGCGCTCGCGCAGTACTGTTACTGCGAAGACCACCGTAACCAGCGGGTAAAGCGAAATAAGAGAAATAACGACGGAGGCTTTGCCGCCGGACTCCAGCGCCGTAAAGCTGGTCAGAGCGCCCATCCCGTTCAGGGTGCCTCCGGCAACCGCCAGCCAGAACACCACGCCGCGCACGTGCCAGTGCATGGGCACGGTGAACATCAGCACGGCGGAGATGGCGATCATCGCGTAGGCGAACCAGAGGAACGACAGTTCGCTGGAAATGTCATTGGTGGCCAGTTTCTGGGTCACGCCGGTGATTCCCCAGAACACCAGCGCTATGCCGGCGAAAAGCAGCCATCCCGGAATCAATGACATAAGCACCTACATGCTGAGCAGATAAATTGC
>DASVBI010000756.1:0-7079 GCA_036375915.1 Terriglobales bacterium
GGGAACGGCGCACGAGCACAGCCACGAGCACAACCACGAGCATGGGCATGGGCGGGGGCTGAAGGAAATTCGCGAGATCGTCGGAGCGGCCAAGGACATTTCCGAGGGTGCTAAGAGCACCGCCATCGCCATTTTTGAAAATCTGGGGGCGGCGGAAGCCAAAATCCACCACGTGCCAGTCGAAAAGGTTCATTTTCACGAAGTGGGCGCAGTGGACGCCATGGTGGATATCGTCTGCGCCGCGGCAGGCGCGGAGGCCCTTCAGGTGGAGGAATGGGTATGCTCGCCCCTTAACGTGGGCGGGGGCACCGTGGTCTGCGCTCACGGGACCTTTCCCATCCCGGCGCCGGCCACGCTGCAGTTGCTGAAGGATGCGCCGGTGTACTCTTCCGGCCCGCAGAAGGAACTGGTCACACCCACCGGGGCCGCTATCGCCAAGACCCTAGCCAAGCGTTTTGCCGCCTTCCCCAGCATGAAGGTGGCCGCTACCGGCTATGGCGCGGGCACCCGCGAGTTCCCCGGCTATCCCAATGTCCTGCGGCTTACCGTCGGCGAATCCGAGGCCGAGGCGCATGCCGCCACCGAGGAAGCCATCGCCGTTCTGGAAGCCAGCATTGACGACCTGAACCCGCAGGTGTTCGGCTACGTGATGGACCGGGCGCTGGCGGAAGGCGCGCTCGACGCTTTTGGCGCCCCGCTGCAGATGAAGAAGAACCGTCCCGGCATGTTGCTGACGGTGCTGGCCAAGCCGAGCGATGCCGACCGCCTGGCCAAGCTGATTTTCGCCGAAACTTCCACCCTGGGCGTGCGCATCCGCCAGGAACAGCGGCGCGCGCTGGGGCGGCGCTGGGTGAGGGTGCAGACGCGCTGGGGCGAGGTGAGGATGAAGGTCGCCAGCCTCAACGGCAGCATCAGCAACTACGCTCCGGAGTATGAGGATTGCCGCAAAATCGCCGGCGAGCAGCATCTGCCGCTCAAAAGCGTGATGCAGGAAGCAATACGGGTTTACCTGGCGGCCGCGGAACCCCATCAGCATGGATAACAAGTTCTACATCACTACCCCGATTTACTACGTCAACGCGCGTCCCCACATTGGACACGCCTATACCACCATAGTGTGCGACGCGCTGGCGCGGCGCAATCGCATGCTGGGCAAAGATGTATTTTTTCTGACCGGCACCGACGAGCACGGCGTCCACGTGGAACGCGCGGCGCAGGCGGCGGGCAAGCCGGCGCAGCAGTGGGCCGACGAGGTTTCCGCCTCCTTCCGCCAGCTCTGGGACCTGCTGGGCCTGACCTACAACAAGTTCATCCGCACCACCGACGCCGAGCACAAACGCGGCGTGCAGGAGATGTTCCGCCGGCTGCGCGACAACGGCTACATCTACAAAGGCAAGTACACCGGGCAGTACTGCGTGTTCGACGAGCTTTACGTGGATTCCGCCGGTCCCGGCGCGCCCTGTCCCGAATGCGGCCGTCCCACGGAAACGGTGAGCGAAGAAAACTACTTCTTCAAGCTATCCGCTTTCGAAGACAGGCTGCTGAAGCTCTATCGCGACCAGGCTGAATTCATCCGCCCGGAAACGCGGCGCAACGAGGTGGTGTCGTTCGTGCGCTCCGGCCTGCGCGATCTCTCGGTAACGCGCAGCACCTTCCGCTGGGGCGTGCCGGTGCCCGATGATCCCGGGCATGTCATTTACGTCTGGCTGGACGCGCTCAGCAACTACTGCACCGCCATCGGCTTTGGCTCGCCCGATGCCGCCGACCAGCAGCGCTTCCAGCATTACTGGCCCGCCGACGTGCACATGATCGGCAAAGAAATTGTCCGCTTCCACTGCGTCTACTGGCCGGCCTTCCTGATGGCCGCGGGCCTGCCGCTGCCCAAAACCATCGTGGCCCACGGCTGGCTGCTCTTCGAGCACGACAAGATGTCCAAGTCGCGCGGCAATGTGGTGCGCGCCGAAACCATCGTGGACACCATGGGCCGCGACGCCCTCCGCTATTTTTTGCTGCGCGAAATCGTTTTCGGGCACGATGGCTCGTTTTCCTTTGACGCGCTGGTGCAGCGCTACAACGCCGACCTGGCCAACGACCTGGGCAACCTGGCCAGCCGCACGTTGACCATGATCACGCGCTACTTCGGAGGGCAGGTGCCGTATCCTTCGGCCACGGCCGCGCGCAAGCCGGCGGATGACGAGATTGCGGAAATCGCCCGCCGCACCATCGCCGAATTCAATGCCCACTTCGAGGAATTCCAGTTTTCGCGGGCTTTGGAATCCGCCTGGTCGCTGGTCAGCGCGGTCAACAAGTACCTGGTGGAGAACGAACCCTGGACTCTGGGCGAAAAGCAGGACGAACTCAGCCGGGCGCGCCTGGGCACCATCCTGTACACGAGCGCCGAAGCCCTGCGCGTGGTTACCGCGCTGGTGAGTCCCGTGATTCCAGATTCCAGCGCGCGCATCTGGGCGCAACTGGGCCTGGGCGAGATGGTGAACTTTAAGCTGGCGGAGCTGAAATGGGGCCAGCTGCAACTGGGCACCAGGATCGGCAAGGTCGAGCCCGTCTTCCCCCGCGCCGATAAGAGCGCTGTAGAAAAAATGCAGGCCGTGGAACAGGAGCGAAGGACAGCAACCGTGGAAACCGAAAAACAACCAGCAGCAGCCCCGCCGCAACCAGCAGTACGAGCCGTGGAAGTGAAACCAGCGCCCGCGCCGGCCGCCTCGGCGGCTGGCGCCAGCGCAACCGTACCCGCAGCGGCCGCCAAGCCCAGCGCGCCTGCCCTGCCGGAAGGCAAAATCGGGATTGAAGATTTTGCCAAGGTCGAGTTGCGCGTGGGCCAGGTCAAAGTTGCGGAAAAGGTCAAAGGCGCGGACAAGTTGCTGCGCCTGGAGGTTGACCTGGGCAGTGAAGTGCGGCAGGTGGTGGCCGGGATTGCCGAAGCCTACGCCCCCGAGTTGCTGATCGGACGCAAGGTGGTGATTGTGGCCAATCTGGCGCCGCGCAAGTTGCGCGGCCTGGTCTCCGACGGAATGATTGTGGCGGCTTCCGTCGGCGAGCAAGGCAAACCCGTGCTGGCGGGGTTTCTGGAGGATGTGCCGGTGGGGGCGAGACTGAAGTGACCGCGCCTTGCGGGCGTGAGCGTAGCGGGAGCCCGCAGCGGTCATCCTGAGCGTAGCGAAGGATCTCAGTAGTCGAATTTCGGCTCTCGGCCTTCGAGGTTGAGTGGAGAAAGCACAAGGTCCCTCGACTCGCGCTCTTTCTCCCGCAAAGCGGGCTCAGTCGGGCTCGCTCGAGATGACAGAGCAAAACGGATAACGCAAAGAGGACATTGATTGGCAGGCATCAACAATATCTGAAAGCTGAAAGGCTAGCCAGCTAGCCAGCCAGTTAGCTAGCCAGCCTGAAGCCAGGAGCAAGGGGCTTGTTTGTAGATTCCCACGCGCATTTAGAGATGACGCAGTTCGACGGCGACCGGGCCCAGGTGCTGGAGCGGGCTCGCGGCGCCGGCCTTGAGACCATAGTGGCCATAGGCAGCGGCACGGGGCCGGGTTCGCTGGCTTGCGGCATCGAGCTGGCGGAGCAGCACGACTGGATTCTGGCCACCATCGGCATCCATCCGCACGAGGCCAACCTGGCGATGGACAGCGACTTTGAGGAAATGGAGCGGCTGGCGGGGCATCCCAAGGTGATTGCCTGGGGCGAAATCGGGCTGGACTATTTTTACGACCACTCGCCGCGGGAGGTGCAGCGCGAGGTTTTCGTGCGGCAAATGGAGCTGGCGGGCGCAGCCAAACTGCCCATCGTGATTCACTGCCGGCCCTCCGAGGGCAGCGACAACGCCTGGCAGGATTGCCTGCAGCTCTTGCGCGAACACTGGGCCCCCGGCGGCCTGGGCGGCGTGCTGCACTGCTTTACCGGCCAACTGGAGCACATGCGCGCGGCGCTGGACATGGGCTTTATCATCTCCTTTGCCGGCAACGTGACCTTCGCCAAGGCGCAGAACATCCGCGACGCCGCGCGTGAGGCGCCGCTGGACCGCATGTTCATCGAAACCGATTCGCCGTTTCTTGCGCCTGTGCCCCACCGCGGCAAGCGCAACGAGCCCGCGTTTGTGGTGGAGGTAGCCCGGCAGATCGCCGAATTGAGGGGCCTTTCGCGGGAACAGGTGGGGGAACGGACCAGCCGGAACTTTTACGACTTTTTTAAATTGCATAGCTCTAATCTAAGTAGCACGCGATAATGGTGGTTCGACAGTATGCCTGAGAACTCATTCGATATCGTCAGCAAGGTGGACCTGCAGGAGGTTTCCAACGCCATCCAGCAGGCGCTGAAGGAAATCCATACCCGCTTCGACCTCAAAGATTCCAAGTCGAACATCGCGCTGGAAGGCAAGGACGCCATCATCCTCACCTCCCAGGACGATTACAAGCTGAAGGCGGTCAACGACGTGCTGCAGCAGCGTCTGGTAAAACGCGGCGTGCCCCTGAAAGCGCTCACCTACGGGGCGGTTGAGCCGGCCGCCGGCTCCAGCGTGCGCCAGAAAATCTCCATGCAGCAGGGCATTCCCACGGAGAAAGCGCGCGAGATCGTGAAGACCATCAAAAACTCCAAGCACAAGGTGCAGGCTTCCATCCAAGGCGACCTGGTGCGGGTGAGCGGCAAGGACCGCGACACCCTGCAGGCGGTGATTAGCTTGTTGCGCAGCAGCGATTTCGGCATTGATATGCAGTTCACCAATTACCGGACGGTTTGAGTGCAGCACCGCACAGTGCTGCGGCATCGCAGTGAAACAGTAGTGAACGGCCTGAACTGAACGTGGCAACCATCGCTCCCATCACGCTGCAGTCGGTATTTGAGCTGGTGCGCGAGGACCTGCTCGCCATCGAGCGCGAGTTCGGCGCCGATACCGCCTCCGATGTCGAGGTCATCACCGAAATTGGCGAGTACCTGCGCAACGGCGGGGGCAAGCGCATCCGCCCCGCCCTGTTGCTGCTTTCCGCCAAGCTTTGCGGCTATGAAGGCCAGGGCGCCATCCGCCTGGGCGCGGTGGTGGAGATTATCCACACCGCCACGCTGGTACACGACGACATCATTGACGAAGCCCAGATGCGCCGCGGCCGGCCTTCCACCAATCATCAGTGGGGGAACTCACGCTGCGTGCTGGCCGGCGACTGGCTTTACATGCAGGCTTTCAAGCTGGCCGTCCAGGAGCGCAACTTCCGCATTCTCGACGTGCTCATTGACCTGACCCAGCGCATGGTGGAAGGCGAACTGCTGCAGATCGAGAAGCTCGGCCGCTGCATCTCGCTGGACGAGCACCTGGAACTTATCCACCGCAAGACCGCGTGCCTGTTTTCCGTGTGCATGCGCCTGGGCGGAATTCTGGGCGGAGTGTCGGCTGCGCAGGAAGAACGCCTGGCGGAATACGGCCGCAGCCTGGGAATGGCGTTTCAGATCGCCGATGATGTCCTCGACCTGACCGCCACCGAAGACGTGCTGGGCAAGCCGGTGGCCAGCGACCTGCGCGAAGGCAAGGTTACACTGCCAGTAATACATCTGCTGGAACACTGCAGCCCCGAGGAGCGGCAGAAGATCGAAGCTGTGCTGCGCGAGCGCGCCTTCAACGGCTTCACCCATTCCGACATTCTGGCCATGCTGCAGCGCTACGGCTCGGTGGAGGCCGCCACTGGCCGCGCCCAGGAATACGCCGAGTCTGCCCGCCAGGCGATTTGCACCTTCCCCGACTCCGAAATCAAGCGTGCCCTGCTCTGGGTGCCGGGTTTCGTGGTTTCCCGCGAAAAGTAAAGATCAACGCAGAGGACGCAGAGAACTTCTTTTCCGCGGATGAACGCGGAATACGCGGGTAAAACCCCTTCATATTCAATCCGCGTTGATCGGCGTTTATCCGCGGCGAAGAAGTTGGAAGGTCCCTAGGCGATGCCCATCTTCTTCTGCATGGCTTCCAGGGTCACGCCCTTGGTTTCCGGGTAGATGAACAGGACCACAAAGAACTGCAGCACCATCATGGCCGAGAAAAACACGAATGGGTAAGCTCCGGAGCGCGCCGCCACCATGGGAAACACCAGCGAAATCAGGCCGTTCATGAACCAGTGCGAGAAGCTGCCCAGGCTCTGGCCCTTGGCCCGCACCGTGTTGGGGAAAACCTCGGCCAGGTACACCCAGATGACCGCGCCCTGGGAGAACGCGAAGAAAGCGATGTAGCCGATCAGCAGCCAGACCAGCTTGTCTTCATGGCGGCCGGTGAAGAACACGGCCGACACCCCCGCCAGGCACAGCGCCGTGCCCACCGCGCCCACCAGCAGCAGAGTCTTGCGCCCCAGCTTGTCTATCACCGACATGGCGATCACGGTGAACACCAGGTTAGTGAATCCTACCGCCACCGCCTGCAGGCTGGCCGAGGCCTGGCTGAAGCCGGCATGGGCAAAGATGTCGTTCAGGTAATAAAGAATGGCGTTAATGCCGGAAAGCTGGTTGAACATGCCGATGGTGACCGCCAGAAAGATGGGCAGCTTGAACTTCCGGCTGAACAGCGGCTCCTGCGTCTGGCGCTGCTCCAGGTGGATAGATTCCACGATTTCCCGCAGGTCCTGCTCGTAATTTTCATCGCCCAGCGTGCGCAGCACCGCGCGCGCCTCCTCCACCCGGCCTTTCTTCACCAGCCAGCGCGGGCTGCGCGGAATGCCGAACAGCAGCAGAAAAAACACAGCCGCGGGGATGGCGGCTACGCCGAACATCCAGCGCCACTCCGCCGCTCCGAAGCGCGCCAAGCCGATCAGGTAGTTGGAGAAGTAGGCGAGAAGAATGCCGAATACGACGCAAAACTGGAACAGCCCAACCAGCCGGCCGCGCAGGCGAGCGGGAGCGATTTCCGCGATGTACATGGGGCCGAGCACGGAGGAGCCGCCGATGCCCAGCCCGCCGATAAAGCGGAAGCCCACCAGAGCGTCCCAGTTCCAGGCGAAAGCACAGCCCACGGCGGAGACCACATAGAGCACGCCCAGAATGCGCAGGCTGTCGCGCCGTCCATAGCGCTCTCCGGGGAAACCGGCCAGCATGGC
>DASVBI010000532.1:0-2065 GCA_036375915.1 Terriglobales bacterium
CGAAGACACGGAAGCACGGAGAAAAGAAGACCAAAATGGGCATGAGGTCTGGAGTTTTGCCATGCGAATAATGGCAGATGACGGTTGCATGCTGAGTGCTGACGGCTGCCAGCAAAGGCCTGTGTGATAATGAGAAGGTGGGGCGAGGGCGTGCTTCTTCGCCGCGCCAAGAGCATCCAATGAATGTGACACTCGACCAGCACAAGTTTTTCTTTGAACGCTACGGCATGACCGAGCGTGACCTGGAACGCTACCTGGCAGCCGCTCTTTCCGCCGGGGGCGAGTACGCCGACCTCTATTTTGAATATCTGACCTCGACCTCGCTGATGGTAGATGAATCCATGGTGAAGACGGCCTCGCAGGGTATTTCCGCGGGTTGCGGCGTGCGGGTGGTGGTGGGTGAGCGTACGGGTTACGCTTACACCGACGACCTGGCTCCAGAAAAGATCCTGCACGCGGCGCACACCGCGGCCCTGATCGCCAGCGGACCGGCCAAGACGCCGGTGGTGGGCGAGCATCGCAAGCCGCCGCGCAGCTTGTACCCGGTGGCGCTGCCCACCGCCGACTCTGAAATCAGCAGCAAGGTGGACCTGGTGATGCGGGCGGACCGCGCGGCTCGGGCTTATGACCCCCGGGTGCGTGAAGTTCGTGCCAGTTACGCCGACGAGGTCCGCAACATACTGGTAGTCGGCTCCGATGGCACCCTGGCCGAGGATTCCCAGCCGCTGGCGCGCATGAACGTTTCCTGCATCGCCAAGTCGGACGGCAACTCCGCCCGCGGCACCTACGGCGGGGGCGGGCGAGTGACCCTGGACTTCTTCAGCGGCGAGAAAACGCCTGAGTTCTTCGCCGCAGAAGCCGCGCGACAGAGCATCATTCAACTGGACGCGCGCGAGGCTCCGGCAGGCGAGATGGAGGTGGTGCTGGGTCCGGGTTGGCCCGGCATTCTGCTGCATGAAGCCATTGGGCACGGGTTGGAAGCCGACTTCAATCGCAAGAAGACTTCCGCCTTTGCCGGGCTGCTGGGCAAGCGCGTGGCCAGCGAGAAGTGCACGGTGGTGGATAACGGCACGCTGCCCAACCGCCGTGGTTCCATCAACGTGGACGACGAAGGCGCGCCCACGCAAAACACCGTGCTCATCGAAAAGGGCGTGCTCAAGGGCTATTTGAGCGACAAGCTCTCCGCCCGCCTGATGGGCATGGCCGACACCGGAAATGGCCGGCGGGAGAGTTACGAGCACATTCCCATGCCGCGCATGACCAACACCTACATGCTGGCGGGCGAGGAAGATCCGCAGGACATCATTCGCTCGGTGAAGAATGGCGTGTACGCGGCCAATTTTGGCGGCGGGCAGGTGGACATTACCAACGGTAAATTCGTGTTCTCGGCTTCAGAAGCCTACTTGATCGAGGATGGCCAGATAACGGCACCGCTGCGCAATACCACGCTGATCGGCAACGGGCCGGATGTGCTTACCCGGGTTTCCATGGTGGGTAACGACCTGAAATTGGATGAAGGGGTGGGCACCTGCGGCAAAGACGGGCAGGCGGTGCCCGTGGGAGTAGGAATTCCCACGCTGAAGGTGGACCGCATTACTGTAGGCGGCACGGCCAAGCGCGAACCGGCCAGGGACTACATGAAATAGAGTGGAGACGGGTGTCGCCGCGTCCTGCGGCGGGAGCCGTTCCACACCAGGAACGCAAGGACCTTCGAATCCGCCGACCTGCTCGCAAGCGAACCGGTCGGCTCCGCTCAGGATGACAGATGTTAGTTTGGGTTAAGAGCTGGAAGGGAAGCGGCAAGGGGACACCTTGGCCAGAGCGGGAAGGATGCCGGCACGACTGGCAAGAGATCGGCACCAGTAAGAACGAGCGCCACAGGAGAAAATGATTTCCCAAACTGTTATTAGCGCTGAAAAGACCGAACTCAGAGAGATTGCCACCGAGGTTGTCCGCAGGGCCATGGGCGGCGGCGCTACGGGCGCCGAGGCGGTGGTGCGGGAAGGCATCGAGTTCGCCACCGTGGTGCGCCTGGGCCAGGTGGAAACCCTCAAGGAATCGGGCT
>DASVBI010000708.1:0-15263 GCA_036375915.1 Terriglobales bacterium
GTAATCGGTTTCGAAGTCGTTCTTGATGTCCACGCCCAGCTTGCTCTTGGGCAAGTCCTTGACGTGGCCGAGCGAGGCTTCGACCTCGTAGCCGCGGCCAAGATATTTCTTAATGGTTTTCGCCTTGGCCGGCGATTCGACGATGACTAATCCCTTTGCCAAAATACCCCTCGGGGGTGGTGGTTGATATTGAAGCTAGCACGAAACCGGGCTGGCTAGCTAACTAGCTGACTGGCTGACTAGCTCACTGGCTACTCCACCCGGACCGCATTCGTGTGAAATTCATGCCGAAGCAGCAGGGGCGGCCACTCTATCCTCCGGCAGCTTGCGCCTAGAGACATCGTGCCTCACACGTTGTGACAAAGAGGTTAACATGCGTTGTACCTCGCGCAAGTTCGATTCAAGCTCCGTATATTCCGGAGTGGACAAAAATTTGAGATCGTGTGCCAGGAGCAAATGGTAATCCAATTCACTAGCCGAACCCCTGGCAATTTGCAAAAATCGCGCTAGTTCCGAATCTGACTTGCGACCACATCCTTCTGCGATGTTCGCGCAGATGGAGATAGCCGCTCGGCGCATCTGACTCGTCAGTCCGTAGATCTCGTCCTTAGGGAAACCTCGGCTCGCTTGATAAACAGCACGCGCCACTTTGTGCGCCTTCATCCAAACGTCGAGATGTCTGTAGTCCTTCATGGGGACCTCGTCAAATTTCGTTTTGCCAGACAGCCAGTTAGCCAGTCAGCTAGCCAGCTTCAAAAGCTCTTCACAAAATTTTTCCCCGGCAGCTGGCGGACTTTGCCGGCCAGCTCCAGCTCGAAGAGAGCGGCAAAAATCTCCGAGGAAGAAAGTTCGGGCTCCAGGCGTTCCACCAGCTCGTCAATGTGGGTGGACTCGTCGCGGCGGAGGAGGCTGAGGATGCGCCGTTCGTGAGGAGTGAGCGTCTCCCCTTCGAATAGGGATGCAGTGGAGGGGGCCGAGGATTCAGACTCGGGAGGGGCAAGTTGCAGGCGAATTTGGGTGGGGAGTTCTTCCCAGACGTCTTCCCAGGTGGCCACCAGCTTGGCGCCCTGTTTAATCAATGTGTTAGGGCCCCAGGCCTGGCGGTTGGTCACATTGCCGGGGACGGCGAACATTTCGCGGTTCTGCTCCAGGGCGCAGCGGGCGGTGATGCGGGTGCCGCTGTATTCGCCCGCCTCAATAACCAATACGCCGAGGGCGAGGCCGCTGATAATGCGGTTGCGAATAGGAAAGTTCTGGGGAGCGGCGAAGGTGGCCATGGGGAACTCGGAACACAAGGCGCCGCCGGTGGCCAGGATCTGGTCGGCCAGGCGCTGGTTCTCGCGGGGATAGACCACGTCTACGCCAGTACCGAAAATGGCAATGGTTTTGCCGCGTCCGGCGAGGGCGCCGCGGTGGCCGGCGGCATCAATGCCCCGGGCCAGGCCGCTGACAATCACCAGGTGGCGGGCGGCCAGGTCGCAGGAAAGGCGTTCGGCCATGCCCAAGCCATAAGGAGTCGGGTGGCGCGTGCCCACCACGGCCAGCGAGGGGTGGGAGAGCAGGTCGGGATCGCCGCGCACATAAATTGCGAGCGGGGGGTCGTAAATCTGGCGCAGTTGGGCGGGGTAGGCGGGGTCGTCCAGCGTGACCATGTTGACTCCGGCGGCGCGGGCACGCACCAGCTCTTCATGGGCAAGTTCGAGGGATTTGCCGGTGGCCAGCGACTGGGCGGCGGCGATGGGAATTCCGGCGGCTTCCAGGCTGGTGAGGGAGGACTGGAAGACGTGGTCCACGGAGCCAAAGTACTCAGCCAGATGGCGAGCGCGCGTGGGGCCCAGTCCGGGAGTGAGGGCGAGGGCAGTCCAGTACATGGCGCGGGTGTCGTCGGTGCGCGCGGGGGAGGGGTTGGTGCTCATAATTCATGAGACGTGCAGGCAACGTCTCAACCGTGATGGCATTTTCAGAACGACATATCGCCTATACTGCGACTAAAGCACCAGCGGGAGGGAGTGTCAAGGAAGCAGAGCACAGGGCGGATGTGCCTGTGTGCGCACGAGCCCCGCAGGACCCGAAAAGCAGGTCCAATCGCTACGCTTCCTCTCCCACAAAGCGGGATCGCTCGCACAGCTCAGGATGACAATTCTTATTTGCGGCGTAGCTGAAGCGGCACCCTTTCAAAGCAGCTATCCCCGGGCTAAGTCTGACAGCAGCTGTCCCCCGGAGGCGAGCACCGGCGGCCCATCTGTCTGCTAGAATTGGCAGTGCTGCAGCATGCGCCGGCTTCGCATATCCGCCATTTCCTACCTCAACACCGCGCCTCTGATGTGGGATTTCGATCACGGAGACGCGGCCAAAAACTTCGACATCTTCTATAGTGTCCCGTCCTCGTGTGCGGCTGCTCTGCGCGAGGGGACGGGAGATATCGGCATCATTCCCGCCATCGCCTACAACAGCATACCCGGGCTGGTAATCATTCCCGAGGTAGCCATTGCCGCCCGCGGGCCGGTACGGTCCATCCTGCTGATCAGCAAAGTGCCGCTGGAGAGGGTGCGCACGGTGGCCACCGACAACTCCTCCATGACCTCGGTGGCGCTCACGCGAGTGCTGTTCGAGAAGTGGTGGGGCGGGAGGCGGGAATTCCGTTCGCTGGCGCCGGAGCTCGGGTCCATGCTGCGGGAATGCGACGCGGCGCTGCTCATCGGCGACCCAGCGCTGCAGGTGGACCGGTCGCGCTACCAGGTGCTCGACTTGGCGGAGGAATGGCAGCGCCTCTCAGGCAAGTCGTTTGTGTTCGCCTTCTGGGCGGTGCGCGAGGCAGCGCTGGCGGAAATGCAGCGGGGATTGGACCTGGCGGGGATCTTCCAGGCGTCCCGCGACCACGGGTTGCAAGCAGCCGCCCTGCAGCAGATTGCCCGGGAGTGGTCAGCGCGGCTGCAGATCAAACCTGCGGAAGTGCAGGACTACCTTACCAAGAACATTTACTACCAACTCGACCGAGAGTGCATGGAGGGCATGGAGCTGTTCTTCCGCTATGCCGCCGAATGCGGCGCGGTGGGCCAGGTTCGGCCGGTTAATTTTCTGCAGGCCGCGGCGGCCCAGGGCCGGCAGCGGCTGTGACCCTTCCTGAGTATCTCTCCAGGGGAATAATGCTTCTAATTTCCTGTGGTTCTGAGCTACTAGCTGCTCGCTTCTAGCTGCTAGTTAACCAGCTACTTACCAACGGTGGCCGCGGGCCAGCATGCGCAACCTCCTGATATCAGTTCTCCTGGTCAACCCGGTATGGACCTGGCTGCACCGCCTGGGCGGCCCGGGGCTGATCTTGCTGGGGTTGGCCGACAACTCGCTTATCCCGCTGCCCGGCAGCGTAGACGTTTTTGTCATTCTGCTCTCGGCGCACCGCCGGGAATGGTGGCCGTATTACGCCTTTATGGCCACAGTGGGAGCGGTGATTGGCGGTTACCTGACCTACCGGCTGGCGGAAAAAGGTGGCGAGGAAACGCTAGAGAAGAAAGTCGGCAAACCGCGGGCGCAGAAGGTCTATAAGAGGTTCGCGAAACGCGGGTTTATCACGGTGTTTATCGGCTCCATCCTGCCTCCGCCGTTTCCCATGGTTCCCTTCCTGATGGCGGCGGGCGTGCTGCAATACCCGCGCAAGAAGTTCCTGTCAGCCCTGAGCGCCGGCCGCGGGGTGCGCTATTTCGCAGTCGCCTGGGTAGGGCACGTATACGGCAAAGCGATCATCAGCGGTCTCTCGCAGTACTACGAACCGGTGCTCTACGGTTTGATTGCCCTGGGCGTGGTGGGCGCGCTCGCTGCCCTGATGTACTTCAAGTGGTACCGGCCCAAGGTGCAGCGGCAGGAGCGGCGGCGGGGGGAGAAGGTGGAGGAGTTTCCGGTGCCGGGGAGGAGGAGGAAGGGATCAAGGAGGGCGTGAGACGGAGCACTCAGCACTCAGCATTCAGCCCGTGAGCGCCGGTGAGAGGCTGAACCAGGCTCCTGCTGAGCTACTGTTTGCATTACAATAATTTGTTGCCAGTTGGCCTATGTCCCTCACCAAAGCGCAAGCGCTGGAGTTGTTCAACTCGCCAGACCTGATCGGTATCGGCATGGAAGCCGATGCCGTGCGCCGCAAGCTGCACCCGGAAGGGGTGGTCACCTACATCATTGACCGCAATATCAATTACACCAACTTCTGCACCGAGTACTGCACCTTCTGCGCGTTTTACCGGCCGCTGAAGGGCCCCAAGGCTAAGGAAGGCTATATCCTGGATTTCGAGACCATCTACGCCAAGATCCGGGAGACGGTGGAATTGGGCGGGACGGGTGTGCTCATGCAGGGCGGCCTGCACCCCGACCTGAAGATTGACTGGCATGAGCAGATGCTGCGCGGCATTAAGCAGCGCTTTCCCCGGGTGCACCTGCACTGCTACTCGGCGTCAGAGGTGATTGCGATTGCGGAATACAGCGGGCTGACGATCCGTGACACCATTGTGCGCCTGCGCGAGGCGGGGCTGGATTCCATTCCCGGCGGGGGCGCCGAAATTCTTGACGACGAAGTACGCTACAAGATCGCCCGCCTGAAGTGCCTGACTGAGGACTGGCTGAACGTGCACCGCACAGCTCACCAGCTGGGCATGCGCACTACCGCCACCATGATGTTTGGCTGCGGGGAGAAATATGAGCACCGCGTGAATCACCTGCAGCGGCTCTACGAACTGCAGGAGGAAACCGGCGGCTTTACCGCCTTCATTCCCTGGAGCTTCCAGCCGGCTAACACGGCGTTGGGGGGACGGCACTGGGACGAGGCCACTTCGGTGGAGTACCTGAAGACGCTGGCCATTTCGCGGCTTTATCTTTCCAACTTCCTCAACGTGCAGTCGAGCTGGGTGACGCAGGGCCTGAAGGTGTGCCAGCTGGGATTGCGCTTTGGCGGCAACGACGTGGGCTCGGTGATGCTGGAGGAGAACGTGGTGAAGGCGGCCGGAGTCAACAACTGCACCACGGAAGAGGAACTGCGGCGCATCATCCGCGACGCCGGCTTCCGGCCGGCCCAGCGCGACACGCTCTACCGCACGTATTTTCTCAATTAACGGTCATAAGCCGGGCTTCGCCCGGCTCGACAGCCGGGGGCGGCTGTCGCCACACCGGTATTGCAGGGCGGGGGCGGCTGTCGCCACACACAGGCCTAGTCTCGCCGCGGGGTGCGCAGAGCGGCCATGGTGCCGGCAAACTCGGGTACAATGAATGGTTTGCGCGTCCTGCGCGCTCTAGTCGGGGAGGTTGTGGTTGCTGGCTGAGTTCATGTACGGGCTGTTCCTGTTCGCACCGCACGGGTTGACGAATTACGTTCGCACCCATTTTCTGGATACGACCTTTAAGGGGCTGTACCAAGCCAACGCGTTTGACCTGGCGCTGCTGATTCCCTACTTCATCGTTCTGATCTGGCTGGCATCGTATGGCATTCACCGCTACACGCTGGTCTATCTTTATTACAAGCACCGCAAAGACCGGACCCAGGGCCCGGCTGAGCAATTTGCCGAGCTCCCGCGGGTAACCGTGCAGCTGCCTATTTTCAACGAGCAGTTTGTGGTAGAGCGGCTGGTGGACACCATTTGCCGTCTCGACTACCCCAAAGACAAGCTGGATATCCAACTGCTGGACGATTCGACCGATGAGACCAAGAGCGTAGCCCGGGGGCTGGTGGAGCGATATGCGGCCGAGGGCTATCCCATCACGTACCACCATCGCACCAACCGCGAAGGCTTCAAGGCGGGCGCTCTGCGGGAGGGAATGAAGACCGCCAAGGGCGAGTTCGTGGCGATATTCGACGCCGACTTTGTTCCGCCGGCCGATTTTCTCATGAAGATAATTCACCACTTTACCGACCCCAAGGTGGGGATGGTGCAGGGCCGGTGGTCGCACATCAACCGAAATTATTCGTTCCTGACCAACGTGGAAGCCATCCTGCTCGATGGGCACTTTATTCTCGAGCATGGGGCGCGCTCACGCTCCAACGTGTTCTTTAATTTTAACGGCACGGCGGGGATGTGGCGCCGGCAGGCCATTGAGGAAGCCGGGGGCTGGCAGCACGATACCCTCACCGAAGACACGGATCTTTCTTACCGCGCCCAGCTCAAGGGCTGGAAGTTCGTGTACCGGGAAGATGTGGAGTGCCCGGCCGAACTGCCGGTGGAGATGACGGCATTCAAAACCCAGCAGGCGCGCTGGGCCAAAGGCCTGATCCAGACGGCCAAGAAAATTCTGCCGCAGGTGATGAAGAGCGGTGTCTCCTGGCGGGTGAAGCTGGAGGCCTGGTACCACCTGACGGCCAACATCAGCTATCCGCTGATGATCGCGCTTTCGGTGCTGCTGTTGCCGGCCATGATCATCCGCTTCTACCAGGGATGGTTCCAGATGCTGTACATAGACCTGCCCCTGTTTCTGGCATCGAGCTTCTCGATTTCCAGCTTTTATCTGGTCTCGCAGAAGGTGCTATTTCCCAAGACCTGGTACCGGTGTTTGGTGTATCTGCCATTTTTGATGGCGCTGGGCATCGGACTGACCATTACCAATTCGCGGGCGGTTCTGGAAGCGCTGTTTGGGAAGCAGTCGGCGTTTACGCGCACTCCCAAGTACCGCATCGAATCGAAGGCGGACAAGGCGCGCTCCCGCGCCTACCGCCGGCGGCTGGGCTGGGTGCCGTGGATTGAGCTGCTGATCGGCACCTACTTTGTGCTCACCGTGTATTACGCGGTGGTGAACGAAAATTTTGTGACGGTGCCCTTCCTGCTGCTGTTCGTGATGGGGTACTGGTACACGGGTTTGATGTCGCTATTCCAGGGGATGTTCTCCCGGCTCACGTTCAGCGGCGAACCCCAGCAAGTCAAGCCGTATCCGGTGGGGGTATAGCTCGCTTCGTATCACGCCTCACGCGTCCATCCAAAAATAGTGGCCCTCGCGGGGAGGTATCGGGTCAGGCAATGCAACGTTGCAAGTGGTAGTGGCCCACTCATAACCTAACCAAATAGCTATGCTTAGCTGCTCTTAGCAAGAAAGAAGGTGTGATTTGACCCATACGTCGTATGCCCAAAGTGATGGTGACGTTTTGGTGGCATCCTAGCCATCATATAGCTAGTGAGTCCTTTGCGGAGTCATGGCCGCGATGAATCCGCACACAAACTATAGCGAGGAATCGCCCAATGGAGCTTGGTGCATGCCAGCGCGCTGAAACGAGTACCGGCCCAGTCCACGTGCCGGGTGCACTCGAGGAATTTGATATTCCCAGAAACCTGCTGGAAGAGCTAAGCCTGAAGATTCTCTTCATGGCTGGCCAAATGTCCGTCCGCGATCTTGCGGGACGTATGCGAGTGGCCTTCCCAGTAGCCAATGAATTATTTCAGCGGCTTCGAAAAGACCAGCTATGCGACGCTACCGGGATGATAGGAAATGTATATCAAATCGCGATCAGCTCTCTGGGACGGACGCGAGCTTTGGACTTGCTGGCCTTGAATCAGTACACCGGACCAGCGCCGGTATCACTCGAGAATTATATACAGCAGGTTCAAGCCCAGAGCGTGCACAAATTCGAGGTGCACCCCCAGGACCTCGCCCGAGCGTTCGCGAATCTTGTGCTCGACGAGAAGACGCTGTACCAGCTCGGAACCGCAATCAATTCCGGCAATTCGATTTTTTTGTATGGTCCTACGGGTACAGGAAAAACCACGATTGCGGAAACGCTCTCTCGAGTATTTGCAGAACAAAGGGTGTGGATACCCTTCGCGGTCGAGGTGGATGGGCAGATCATCACTGTGTACGACCCAGTGATTCACCGGAAGGTACAGGAAGACCTTCGCTGTGAAGTTGATGAGCGCTGGGTGCTCTGCCAACGTCCAGCGGTCCAGGTGGGCGGTGAACTCACCATTGACATGCTGGATCTTCAGTTCAATCCGGTTACAAAATTCTACGCCGGCCCGGTGCAGATGAAAGCCAACAGCGGCGTCCTGATTGTGGATGATTTCGGCCGGCAGCGGCTGCGCCCGGAAGAGCTTCTCAATCGCTGGGTGGTCCCACTCGATCGCAGAATCGATTTTCTTACCTTGTCAGGCGGCAAAAAGATCGAAATTCCGTTCGAGCTGGTTGTTGTTTTTGCCACCAACCTGAATCCGGAAACACTGGCCGATGAGGCCTTCTTGCGAAGGCTGCAGACGAAAATCAGGATAGATGCCGTTTCCGAGGAGCAATTTCACGAGATTTTTCGCCGGGTTTGCAGCGGGCTGAAACTGCAGTATGAAGCTGAAATTGTCACCCGGCTTATCCACGTGATCCGCACCCGGCTGAAGCAGCCTCTGCGGCCCTGTTACCCGCGCGACATTGTCAACCAAGTCCGCTGGGCGGCCAAGTATGAGGGCAAACCAGCGACGTTCGAGGCGGAGTCTATCATGCGTGCGGTTGAGAGCTACTTCCTGCCAGTCACAACCGACGATGGAAATTGAAGGGCCGTCATTACGGCTTCCCTGGCGGGAATTCTGGGAGCGCTGGGACTGCTGCTGGCCGTGGTGGGCACCTACGGCGTGGTTTCTTTTGCCGCGGTGCAGCGTACGCACGAAATCGGGGTTCGCATGGCCTTGGGCGCAGCGCGCGGCGACATTCTGAAACTGATTTCCCGCCAGGGCTTAATATTGGTGAGCGGTGGAGTAGTGGCCGGACTGCTGGCGGCGTTGGGATTGACGCGGGCGATGACCAAACTGCTGATGGGGGTGAGCCCCAGCGACCCTGTGACTTACCTGGCCGTGGTTATTCTGCTGGGGGTGGTAAGCCTGGCGGCGTGCTGGATTCCCGCCCGCCGCGCGACGCGGGTGGATCCCACGGTGGCCTTGCGATACGAGTAATCTATTGTTCGCGCAAATCCCCACATTTGGCCCGGCAAACATTGTTCAGGGAATCAGCGGGTGTGAAGCGGCCAAATGTGGGGCACCCCGCTAGCCGCCACATTCGGGCACGAAATCAGCAGCGCTCAGTTGCGGCCAAATATGGAGCACGCGGCTACGCTTCGGTTCTCTTCTGTCACCGACTCCTGGCGCCTTCTTCTGGTATCCTGTGCGGTTGCATAGGTGATATATGAGCTCGCACATTATTACCCGCACTCTTCCCTCTCGCTCTCATGCCCTGGGGCGCAATTTGGCGCTAGTGGTGAGCGCCAGCCTGTTTGTAGCGCTGTGCGCACACCTCACGCTGCCGCTGCCCTTCACGCCGGTGCCGCTGACGCTGCAGAACTTTGCCGTGCTGCTAGTGGGCCTGGTGCTGGGCAGCCGCCGCGGATTCGCCGCGCTGGCGCTGTACCTGGCGGAAGGCGCCATGGGCCTGCCGTTCTTCAATCCCGCCGGCCCGGGCGGAATCGCGCAATTGCTGGGGCCGACGGGGGGGTATTTGATTGCCTATCCGGTGGTAGCGTTTGTGGCCGGATGGCTGTGGGAGCGCGGCAGCCGGAGCTTCACCCGCGCCATGGTGGCGGCGGTGGCGGGGGAGATTGTGCTCTTCGCCAGCGGCGTTTCCTGGCTAATGCTGATTGCCCACGCGCGGTTAGCGCAGGCGGCGGCTTTCGGGCTTTATCCGTTTGTGTTTGCCGAAGTCATCAAGGTCATGGCCGCGTCCGGCGCCGCCAGCCGATTTCGCCGCAGTTACCGGGTGAACCCGTGAATCCCTCAACTCCAACGCGCCTGGCCGAAGCGGAAAGCGAGACGGGCGTCCGCGAAATCACCGTGGCCCACAGTCCCGACTCCGACGACGCCTTCATGTTCTACGCGCTGGCCACCAACAAGGTGCGCGTGCCCGGGCTGCGCTTCACGCACACGCTTTGTGATATTGAAACGCTGAACCGCAAGGCCCACGAAGGAGTCTACGATCTGACCGCCATCTCCTTCGCCGCCTATCCTTACATTCAGGACCAGTACGCGTTGCTGTCCTCCGGCGGCAGCGTGGGCGAGGGCTATGGGCCGATGATTGTGGCCACGCGGCCGTTTTCGCAGAGCGAGGTAAAAAACATCAAGGTAGCGGTGCCGGGCACACTGACCACGGCTTACCTGACCTTGCGGCTGTTCGCGCCCGGCATTGAGACCGCGGTGGTCCCCTTCGACCAAATCATTCCCCAGGTGGTGGAGGGCAAGTACGAGGCCGGGCTGATCATCCACGAAGGCCAGCTGACGTATTCCAAGAGCGGGCTGCAGAAGGTTGTGGATTTGGGCCAGTGGTGGATGAAGATGACCGGCCTGCCGCTGCCCTTGGGCGGCAACGCGATTCGCCGCAGCCTGGGCACCGAGACCATTGCCGGGGTGGCCAAAGCGCTGCGCGGCAGCATTCAGTACGCCCTCGACCACCGTGAGGAAGCGCTGGAGTATGCCAAGCAGTTCGGACGCGATCTGGATGCGCAACTGGCCGACAAGTTCGTGGGCATGTATGTGAACGAACGTACGCTGGACTACGGCCCCGACGGCCGGGAAGCGGTGCGCCGCCTGCTCGACATGGGGCACCACGCCGGCATCATTCCCCACCCTGCCAAAGTGGATTTCGCGGCCTGACCGGCGCCTTGACGGAAAAGCGGGTCCTTCGCTGCGCGAAGGATGACAACGACTAGTATGGCTTCTTACGCGGGCGGGGCACCCGCGCCACAAAACGTGGGCCGGCGA
This sequence comes from Terriglobales bacterium, assembly GCA_036375915.1. GTDB lineage: Bacteria > Acidobacteriota > Terriglobia > Terriglobales > Acidobacteriaceae > JAICWP01. The sequence continues at coordinate 10,683 of DASVBI010000708.1, forward strand.
GACGCCGTGCTACTGTGAAAGCACCTTTCTAGTTCAGCGCGCCCATTCCGTGCATATGGCCGTCAATCTTGCACAGAGAAGCCTTCTCCGTATTGTCAATGCGATGGCGGGCCGGAGGAATGGTGCGCAGGTAGGCGAAGATGGCTTTCAAATCTGCATCAGTTAAGCCGCTGAAGGCCCAGGTGGGCATCATCACGTTGAGCTTACGCCCTTTGACCGAGCCGGTGCGGATCATCTGCACGAACGTAGCTTCGTCATAGTAGGAAATGCCGGAGGGGTCAGGAGTGATATTGGAGCTGGCCACCGCGAGACCGCTCTCGTCGAAGACGTTGCCGCCGGCCAGGTACATGCCGGCAATGGGCTGGCCGTGGTTGTCGCGAGGGGTGTGACAGCCGCCGCAAATACCCACCGCGGTCACCAGATATTTGCCGTAAGCGGCCGGGTTAGCGGGGTCGGGGGCAGAGACGACCGTCGTGACCGGCTGCGGAACATTATTGATCAGCCGCGACACAGGAAAAGGGACATGAGTTGGGGGAAGCTGGTTGTGGGCCGGCGGCTGGGAACGCAGATAGACGATAACCGATGCCAGATCCTCGTCCGACATGTGGCGGAAATTCTCGTAAGGCATCATGGGAAAGAGGGTCCGGCCATCGCGCCCAATGCCCTCGCGGATGGCGCGTGCCAGTTCGTCATCGGTCCAGTTGCCGATGCCGGTTGCGGGATCGGGCGTAATGTTGCCGGCCACCACGTGGAAGCCGCCCTCGTCTGTCAGGGCCCGGCCCGCGCCCTTGGCCTCCAGGAGCTGGGGCACGTCTTTGCCTTTGGCATCGAAGCTGGTGTGGCAGCCGTAGCACAGGGAGACATGCTCCACCAGGTATTCGCCGCGCTTCAGGCGCTGGGGCGTGGCTTCAAAATGGCGGTTGGTGAGAGCACGCTTGCGCGGCCCGATGATTGGGCGCCAGCCCACGGTGAAGGTAATCCCAACCGCCAACAGCAGCAGCAGAAAAACACAGGCGAATCCCGCAAAACGGACAAAAGTGCGCGCAGACATGAACTATCTCCCTACGGGGAACTGACGAACGGCAGGGTGCCCCAAGAAGCAAGAGTTTTGTACCCGAATCCGGAGGGAGGGTCAATAGTGATGTGCCGCGCCAGGAAGCGACAAGGGGGCATGACGCCATGTGCCAGGAATGGAGTTTACTTCACCTGGTCGGGAAACGAAAAGACGGGGTCAATATCCACGGGGACGGCGGCGGCTTTGGCCAAAGAGGCTTTCAGTTCCTCGGGCATGACGTCGTATTTCTTGAACCAGGCCTCGGCGCGGGCGCGGTCGCCGGTGGCCTCCTGCTCCAGCAACTCTTTGGCGAGAGCTTCGACCGCGGCCGGCATTTTGGCGAAGTCAATGGCGTAGCGGCCGGTGGCGGAATCGCGAGTGACGGCCTTCTGCTCCGTAAGGTAGTTGAACTCCATCATTTCAGCGCGGCCGTGGGCCTCCCCGGTGCCAAAGCGCACGGTACGGAACAGTCCCCCGACGTATGAGGCGTAGTACTCCTGCAGGCGCGATTTGGGAAGCGCGCCGTGGTCCACCAGCCATTTCAGGCCGAACATGCCGACGGCATCAGCCTTGGCCTCTTCCAGTTCGCTGTAGGCAGGGCCGATGGCCTCACGAATATCGGCTTTTCCGGCGGAAGTGCGCGCGAAGGCCGGGCCCAGGCCGTGCGAAATTTCATGCAGGAGGGTGCCCGCGAGGTAGCCTTCGCCAGTCACTTTGGCGGCCTGGTCCGGGCGCATCACGCGCTTGGCGACCGGAAGAATCACGTAGTTGACGCGCGCGTCCATGAAGTTCTTGAAGAAGATTTTCTTTGTGCCCTTGGCCTCGTGAATACGGGCATCATTGGGCAAATTGTCGGCGACAGCCTGGTAGCCGTGGCGCAGGTCGCCGCCGCGATAGGGGGCGTCCATCACCTCCATGGGTGTGGCCAGGCCGCGCTTGGAGGGGCGGTCTTCAGGCGCCAGGGGCAGCGCGTCCTGGATCTCAGGGACATATTTCTGGTAGAGGGCCAGCTTGCGGCTTTCCGCCTGGTCACGGATAAGCACGGCCGCACCATAGGAGGTCTTCACGCCCAGCAGGCCGTCCAGGTAGGTCTCGTAAGGCGCGAAGATGACGTCGAACCTGGGATCCTTCAGGTCGAGCCAGGCGAGGTCGCTCTGGTAGTAGTCGTCGGTAAGGAGGGCGTCAGCGCGCAGGCTCAAGAATTTGGCGAACGCGGGATCATCGCTGAGCGCGGCCGCCTCACGCAGGTCCCGCGCCGCGGGCCCCAGAAGCGACCGGTAGGCGACATGGTAGGGCACGCCTACCAGGTCCTTGCCCCGCCGGCGCACTACTGTGTAGGGGCTGTAAATCTCGGCTTTGCTTTCGGGATGTTGTTGCACGTATTGCTCAATTTGCGCCTGGGTAAGGTCCGGGGGGTAGAAGCCGCGGCCGGGCGGCATGGGCTGGAGGCCCACGAAGGGGTCGTTGTTACGCAACAGGTCGAAGCGCGAGCCATTGATCATCAGCATGCGGCGCACGTTGGCGTCAATGCGGTTGCTATTGCCCTCGAGCTCATGAAACAAGGTGAGGCCGTCGGGGTCGCTTTGCCGCCAGTAGATGTCGTCCAAATAGCGGCTGGCGTCCACCAGCTTTTGCACCATGCGGCGCTGGCGTGGGGTGAGGCCGGCGGAGCGGAAAGGCATGCGCACCACGCGCCACTTAGCCAGTTGCTGGGGCAGTCCGGTGGCGAGACCGAGGCGGATGGAAACCGGCTTGTCGCCGGCGCTGCGGTAGGAGCGCGGGGCTTTCTTTTTTTGCGCTGCGACGCTCATGGAAGATAGAGCCAAGGTGAGGATAGCCAGCCAGGGGAGAATTCTCATCAGGAGAATTCTAACAAGGGAAGACCTTTAACGCAGAGAGCGCAGAGAAATCCTCAAGGAACGGAGGCAAGGGAAAAATCGAGCGTGTTCTTTGGTCGAGGCTTTCTGCGTGCTCTTCGTTTAAGGCCTTTCGACAAACTCAGCGTTGACCTTTTGGATGATGGGCGCAAAACCATCCGAGACCGGATATCATGAAAAACAATGGCCAATGGGGTGAACATCAACGGCGGGCAAGCACTGCTGATAGACGCGGACGACACGCTGTGGGAGAACAACATCTACTTCGAGCGGGCCATCGCGCAGTTCATCTCCTTTCTTAATCACCAGAGCTACACAGCGGAACAGGTGCGCGCAATCCTGAATGAGGTGGAACACGAGTGCATACTCAAGCACGGCTATGGCATGCACAGCTTCGCCCACGCCCTGGTGGACACCTTCGAGCGCATCTCACTGGAGCCCATTACCCCGGAACTGCACCAGAAGATTGTGGGTTTCGCCCATAGCATCGCCGACCATCCGGTGGAAATTCTGCCTGGCGTACCGGAAACGCTGCAGTACCTCTGCGGGAAGCACCACCTGATTCTGCTGACCAAGGGAGCGGTTCGGGAGCAATCGGGCAAGGTGGAACGATCGGGGCTGAAGGATTATTTCGCTGCCGTAGAGATTGTAGCGGAGAAGGATAGCGGCACTTATCGCGATGTGGTCTCAAAGTACGGCCTGGGACACGGCACCACCTGGATGGTGGGCAACAGCCCCAAGTCCGACATCAACCCGGCGCTGGCGGCCGGGCTGAACGCTGTGTTCGTGCCCCACGGCAATACCTGGGTACTGGAGCACGAGGAACTGGCGCAGGCGGAACTGCCCTCGCGGTTGCTGGTGGTGGAAAAGTTCGCGGAGCTGGCGGAGCACTTCTAGCCCTTCAGCACTCAGCAGCCAGCATTCGCCGGCAAACGGCGATGGAGGTTCGAAAAGAGGTGGTTCGGAGGCTGGGTGCTGATTGCTAAATTCCAAGTGCCGCCTCTTCGGCACCAAACTAACCACTAACCACAGCCTCCCTGGCACAGAAGGGCGCATGGTAACCTGAGACTGCTCTGCATTCTCGCCGCGTCCGCGTGGCGGTGACCAAGAATAACTTCCGGCGGTTGCTGTTGACGGTGGAGGCGCTCTCCGACCTGGGTCCGCAGATGACCTCGGAGCGCGACTTTGTCCAGATAGCCAGCAGCGCGCTTGCCGCCGTGCTGGAGGCGAGCGGCGCCCGCGAAGGCGCGCTCTTTACCTTCACCGACAAGCCCGCCCTCATCACCACCATTGCCGCGCAAGGATTCACGCTGCTGCCGGAGCCGGCGTTCATTCCCCTGCTGCCCCGGCACGTGCACGCCTTGACCACGACGCGCGGACCGCGGCTGCTGCTGGCGACCAATTCGGACACTTTTCTCAGCTCCAATGGCAACGTCGCCCCGGAGCTGTTCAAGTGCATTGCGCCGCTTACCGTGGGCAGCAAGCTGGTGGGCATGATTGCCCTCGGGCGCCGCGAAGGGGACGCGGCCTACAGCGAGGACGACCTGGAGTCGCTGGGGGTGCTCTCCAGCTATGTGGCGCTGGCGGTACACAACCATTCTCTGCAGCAGACGCTGGCGCAGCGGGTCTCGGAGAACCTGCGCCTGCTGG
>DASVBI010000246.1:0-3214 GCA_036375915.1 Terriglobales bacterium
CAGGCGGGCGTTGATTTCCCCGGCATCTATCGCCGGCCGCAGCATCCAGGCGCGCAGCAGGCGCCTGCCCATGGGAGTGAGCGTGGCGTTGAGGGCGCGAAACAGCGTAACCCCGTCGCCCGCGCCCGCAAACAGGGGCTCGATCAGCTCCAGATTGCGCACCGTAACCGCATCCAGCACCAGCGCCTGGTGGCGCTCATAGAAGCCGATGCGGTCCACGTGCTCGAGCGTGCCCCGCTGGGTGGAGCGCACGTAGTAGAGAATGGCCCCCGCGGCCGCGGCCGCCGCCGGTTTGCCCGCCAGGCCGAAGCCTTCGAGCGAAAGCACCCCAAAATGGTTTTCCAAAAGTGGGATGGCGTGGTCGGCGGCGAACACCCAGTCCTCGAGCGGGGTCCGGGCCCAGCCGGTCTCGCCCTCCGGGGCCCGCCCCGGCGTTTCCAGCAGGGGCAGGGAGGAGGCGTAGAGCACTTCGCGCGGCCGCAGTTGCGCCAGTTCCTCCCCCACCCGGCGCTCGGCCTCGGGGCCGCGGAATTCGGTGGCGCGGAACTCGCCGGTGGAAAGGTCGAGCGCGGCAAAGCCCGCGGCCTCGCCGGCGCGGACCACGGCCGCCAGAAAGTTGTTTTCCTCCGCGCCCAGCGCGGCATCCGCCGCCGTGCCCGGCGTGACCACCCGCGTCACCTCCCGCCGCACCAGTTGCTTGGCCAGCCGCGGGTCCTCCATCTGCTCGCAGATGGCCACCTTGAAGCCCTTGCGGATCAGGCGGGCGATGTAGTTGTCGGCGCTGTGGTAGGGCACGCCGCACATGGGCACGGCCACGCCCTTTTCCTTGTTGCGCGAGGTCAGGGTGATCTCCAGTTCCTTGGCGGCCACGACCGCGTCCTCAAAGAACAGCTCGTAGAAGTCGCCCAGGCGGAAGAAGAGCAGCGCCTGCGGATGTTCCTTCTTGACGGCGGCGTACTGCCGCATCAGCGGGGTGGAGGGCTCGCTCACACTCATGGGGAAAAGCTGGCCGGATTATAGCCTGACGGGGGCGGCGAAGGGAGCCCGTCCGCACCTTGGTGCGATGCGGAAGTCTGTGGAAAAGCCCGCCCTCGGCCTTTGGCTCTTGGCTCTTGGCCAAACCGGGCCCGATTCTGCCAACAGCCGACGGCCAGCAGCCAAAAGCCAAAAGCCAAAAGCTGAAAGCTGAAAGCTGAAAGCTAACAGCTAAAAGCGGTCAGCTCCGGCCATTGACTCTGGGGCGCCCCAAGGTGTTTTCTTTAGTTGATGGAACTTCGCAAGGACCCGATTACGCGCTCCTGGGTGATCACCGGCGACACCCCCGACAGCCTGCGGCGCGAAGAAAGCTTCTGCCGCTTCTGTGCTGACGCCCCGGCGCCGCCCCAGGTGGTCTCCACCATGGCCAGCATTGACGGCGGCCCCTGGTCGGCGCGCGCCGTCGTCCATCCCTCTCCCATGTATCACATCGAGGGCGACCCGCAGCGCCGCGGCGACGGCATTTACGACCGCATGCGCTCGGTGGGCGCCCACGAGGTGCTGGTGGAGAACATCCGCCACGACCGCCAGCTGTGGAACTCGAGCGACGCGGAAATCGAAAAATTCCTGCTCCTCGCCGGTCAGCGCATCCACGACCTAAAGCGCGACGTGCGCTTCAAGTACGTCAGCATCTTCAAGGACTATGGCGCGGTGGCCGGGCAGGAGTTCGAGCATCCCAGCTCGCAGCTTACCGCCACCACCTTCGTGCCCCGCCGCGTGCTCTACGAGCTGCGCGCCGGTCGCGACTACTTCGTGCAGAAGGAGCGCTGCGTCTTCTGCGACATCCTGGCGCAGGAGGAGCGGCAGGGCGTGCGCCTGGTCGAAATCCGCGGCGATTACACCGCGCTCTGCCCCTATGCCCCGCGCGTGCCCTACGAAACCTGGCTTTTGCCCCGCAGCCACGAATCATCGTTTGAACGCCTGGCCCTCAGCCGCTCGGGCGTGCTGCTGGATCTGGCCGCCCTGCTGCGCCGCACCCTCATCCGCATCCGCTCCATCACCGAGGATTTTCACCTGGTGCTGCACACCTCGCCCAACAGCACCCACCGCTCCGAGGTCCTGGGATACTGGAAGACCATTGACGAGGACTACCACTGGCACATCGAGATCCTGCCCGTGGTCGCCGGCCGGGCGCGCTCCTACACCTTCAAAGAGGTTTACTTCAGCCCCCTGAGCTCGGAGACCGCTGCCCAGCGCCTGCGCGCGGCGGCGCCGGGATATTGACGATTTGAAGAATGACGATGGAAGAATGATGAAGGAAGAAGCAGCGTTCAGCTCTCAGCCGTCAGCTATCAGTTTTTCTCTCGCTGAAAGCTGAGAGCGGATAGCTGACAGTCGATTTTTCACTCGTCATTCTTCCATCATCAATCGTCAATTACTTCGCTTGCGCCGGCTTCAGTTCAGTCCTGGGCGGCGCAAACCACAGCACTCGTCCGTTGGCGCCGTAGAACTTGAGCACCGGCTGTTCGCCCTGAATGCTCCACTCCCCCTGCACCTTGCCGCTCGAATCGGTGAGCAGGAAGGCGCGGGCGCGAATGCCCTCCGGCCGCTGCGGCGGAAGAATGAAACCGCGGTCGAACTGGCTTTGCCCGCTGAAGGCCGCGGTCAAAAGCACGCCCACGGCCAGCGCCAGCACCAGCGTGGCCGCGCGCCACCGCCGGCCCTGTTTCTCCAGGCGCTGCAACCGTTTCTCAACCTGGGCATTGGTTCCGATCTCCATAGCGTCCTCCTTTTTGCGACAATAGCCCTTGAGTTGGACGGGCCGCTGGCCGGCTGGTGAGCGGCAAAAAGAAGAGGCCTATGACGATTCGCCGGATGAAAACCTACACCGGGCAGGGGGGCTACGTTTACCAGTACTATTTCGTGGGCCGGCGCCAAGCTCTGCCCGAGGCCCCCGAGGCTCCGGCCACGGAATACATCTTCGACGTCAGCCCCGACCGCAAGACCATGTTTGCCGTGAGCGTGTTTGTGCGCGGCGAGGCGCTCTCCGCCTGGGCCGCCGGGCATGGCCGCCCGCTGAGCGATTCCGAGCAGTACGCCGCCGCCAAGATGCGTCTGTTTCAGGGCCTGGATGAGATGAGCGACCTGCGCCGCCAGAGCCGCCGCCTGCCGGTGGATGCGGGCAACGTGGAGGACCTGCTCTCCACTCTGGGCGTGCAATAGTCATTCTTGTGGCGCG
>DASVBI010000565.1:0-3789 GCA_036375915.1 Terriglobales bacterium
TATGGCTAAAAGCTGGAAGATGCTGGATTGGTTCCGCGAAACCAAGCCCGCGGAAGAGGCGCAGCCCGCGCCTTTATCGGAAACGCCGCCGGTTGAGGAGAAACCCGCCTTTGATTTGTTCCCGGAAGAGTCGGCGAGCGGCGAAAAGCGTTCCACCGACCGTCGCCCCCTGGGTGTTCCGGGCAGCCTGATATCGGGGTCCTACACCACGCCTGACCCGGTCACAGTCCGCGACATCAGCCCGCAAGGTGTGTACTTCTTTTCCACTTATAAGCTGGCGCCCGGGCAAATGGCTGAAATCACGCTCACCGAGCCCGACACCCACGAGCATGTGACTTACCACGTCAAAGTGGTGCGTGCGGAGAGCGCCGGTGAAAGCCAGTTCGGAGTGGCTGCCCGCATCACCCGCCGCGAAATCCTTGGCAAATGAGATTTGCGGCGAGACAGCCGCCCCCGGCTGTCCCGGGCGGGCAAGCCCCTTCTCCACACAGGCTCTTTTGATGGCAAGGTTCGGATAGTATGGTCTGCGGCGGCCGCCGTACTTTACGTGCATGACAACCGTAAACCATCTCGCAATCAGCAAAGATCGTTGGGTGGCCGTTCTGCAACGCGACCCGCGCTTTGACCAGCAGTTCGTTTATGCCGTACGTTCCACCGGCATTTACTGCCGGCCTTCCTGCCCTTCCCGCCGCCCACGGCGCGAGCAGGTCACGTTCTTCGGAGCGCCGCAGGAGGCCGAAAAGGCCGGCTTCCGCGCCTGCCATCGCTGCCATCCGGAACGCAATGGCACCTCCGCCCAGGACGTGGTGGCGCGCGTCTGCCGCTACCTGGAAGATCATGCCGGGCGGCGCGTCACCCTGGACGAACTGAGCCGCATTTCCGGCTATAGCGCCTTCCATCTGCAGCGCCTGTTCAAGAAGACACTGGGCATCTCGCCGCGCCAATATGCGGCCGGCCACCGCCTGCAGGACCTGAAGTCTCGCCTGCGTGAGGGCTATAACGTGACGGCCGCGACCTATGAGGCCGGATACGGCTCCAGCAGCCGCATTTACGAAAGCGCCAACGGCCGGCTGGGGATGACTCCCGCCACCTACGGCCGGGGCGGCGCCGGCATGAACATCCGCTATGCCACCGCCGCCTGCCCCCTGGGGCGGGTGCTGGTGGCGGCCACCGAGCGGGGCGTGTGCGCGGTGCAGTTCGGGGAATCCGACCGCCAGCTGCAGAGCAGCCTGCACCAGGAATTTCCCGCCGCCGAGATCAAACCTGCCGGCTCGGGCCTGCGCGCCTGGGTGCAGGAGGTCGTGAACGCGGTGTCCGGAAGCCAGCCTCATCCCGGCGTTCCCCTGGATTTGCAGTGCACCGCTTTTCAGCGCCAGGTATGGGAGGCGCTGCTGCGCATTCCCTGCGGCAGCACCCGCAGTTACCAGCAGGTGGCGGCCGATATCGGCCAGCCCAAGGCGGCGCGCGCCGTGGCCCGCGCCTGCGCCACCAACCCTGTGGCTGTGCTCATTCCCTGCCATCGCGTGGTGCGCGGCACTGGTGAGATGGGCGGCTATCGCTGGGGGGCGGAACGGAAGCAGAAGCTGCTGGCAGGGGAGCAGCGGGCGAGTGATTAGCTTGCAGCAGCATTCAACCTTCAGCATTCAGCCCATGAACGGAATTGTTGAGCTGACGGGCCTTTAGGTGAGCACAGGATCTCCCCGCGACAAGCGGTGAGACGCCGGCGCTACACGCGGGCTGGGGCGCGCCACATGGTCCTGGCTGACTGCTGGCGGTTACTGCTAGCCTCCAGGATTCTCCTGCTTGTCCTGCACCCCAAAGCGTGCCAGGGCCAGGCCCCACAGCCGCCCGGGTTCGGGCATCTCCTGCATCTGCTCCCAGTCCTTGGCTTTGAGCAGATCGAAGGCGGTCAGCATTCCCACCAATTCGCCGCTTTCCCGGTCGAGCACCGGACAGCGCCCAATGCCCTCCTGCACAAAACGCAAAGCTATGTCGTGTACCACGTCGTCCGCATAGGCCTGGGGGAAGTCCTTGTGCAGCATGGACTCCGCCGTCGCGTTGGGGCTGGCGGCGAGCAGGTCGCTGCGCCGCAGCATGCCCAGGAATTGGTCACGCTCGTCCACCACTGGCACTGACCCGTGGGCCATCACGTCGGTCAGAAATTCGCTCACCTTGGCGCTGGCCCGCACCGTGTCCACATTGGGCGTCATCACGTCCCGCACCCGCAGCATTTTCATGGGATCAACGGTGTAAGCGTCCGGTACCAGCGTGCCCCGGCGCACCAGCCGCTCGGTATTGATGGTGGTGCGCATGAAGTAGTGCACCGCCAGGTCGGCGATGATGGCTACCAGGAACACGGGCAGGAAAGCGTTGTAGGCGCCGGTCACCTCCAGCATGAACAGGATGGCGCTGGGCGTGGCCCGGTAGACACTGCCAAACAGCGCCGCCGTGGCCACCATGCCGTAGAGGCCCACGGTGGAGGAGTCGGGCACTACCAGGTGCACCATCTTGCCGAAAGCCGCCCCCAGGCTGCCGCCGATCATCAGCGCCGGGGCGAAGGTGCCGCCCGAGGCTCCAGAACCCAGGGCGATGGCGAAAGCGCAAAGTTTAGCCACTCCTATGCCTACAAACTGCCCCACGCTGTGTGGCTTGCTCAGCAGGTCGGCAATCACGGCGTAGCCGGTGCCCAGCACCTGCGGGTAGAAGTAAGCGATGGCGCCCACGCCCAATCCGCCTATCGCCGGAATCAGCGGGAACCAGATTTTGAGTTCTTCAAAGAAGTCCTCGCACAGGTAAAGCGCCTTGGTCATCACCCAGGCCAGGCCGGCGCAGGCGACGCCCAGCAATACAAAGAAAGGCAGCTCTCCGGCGTGAAAGTGATAGTTGGTTTCCAAGGGGAAGACCGGGTTGCCGCCACGGAACGCCATGGCCACCAGCGTTCCAGAAGCTGAGGCCAGCGCAATCGGGATGAACGAGCGGGCGCGGAATTCGAACACCAAGAGTTCCACCGCTATCATGGCGCCGGCAAAAGGAGTTTTGAAGACGCCGGCCAGGCCGGCCGCAGCGCCGCAGGCCAGCAGGGTACGCCGCTCCGATGGCGAGGAAGGGATGAACTGGCTGAGAATCGAGCCCAGCGCAGCGCCGGTCTGGATGATGGGACCTTCAGCCCCGAAGGGGCCGCCCGTGCCTACCGTAATGGCCGCGCTCAGGGGCTTGAAGAAGCCCACCCGCGGCTTGACGATGCTGCGGTTGGTGAGCACCACCGCCATTGCTTCCGGTATGCCGTCGCCCTTGATTTCCGGTGAAAAGTAATTAACCAACAGTCCGACCAGCAACCCGCCCGCGGCCGGCAGCAATAACAGCCACCAATGAAACGGCGCCTGGTTGGGTGGTAAATAAGCCGAACTGAGCCGATGCCAATAAAGCAGATCGGTTATGAAGTTGATGGTGCGCAGCAGTCCTTCGGCTACCAACCCGCCCGCGATCCCAACCGCAATACCCAGAGAGGAGAGCACCAGCAGCCGGTCACGCGAGCCGATGGACCGCTTTTCCACCCCGTTATTTTCCGCCTTCACCTTTTTGCTCGACACTGATTGCCTTTGCTTTCTGGTCGCTTATGTTCCCCGGCCCGAACAGCCTGCTCCGCACCAATCCGCTGGGAGCAAGCCTGCTGCCGGTGACCGCCGGCCGTAAGGGTTTTCTGTGGCGGGGCTATCTCCTGCGCCGGCGCTTTTCCCCGTTCATCACTTGCTTGAGCGCGCGCAGCAGGCTGGGACCGGCGTCGCGCAG
>DASVBI010000363.1:0-4712 GCA_036375915.1 Terriglobales bacterium
GCCATGCGGGCTCGGTATAAACGTTGACGATCATGGGCCGGCGGGTCTGCGGATCCCGGGGGTGGCTGGGCCAGGGCAGAATCAGAATGCCGCCTCCGGCCAGCACTTGCCCAGCTGGGTTCTGGGCCAGCCAGGCGCGATAAGTGCCCTCAGCCAGAGCCTGTTTGAAAAAGGGGCGGCAGCTCTGGTCCATGGCCCCCAGTTCCGCCGCATCTTTGTAGCCCATGTCCTCAAACATGGCCCGGCGATGGTGAACAATGACCTCCAGGTCGGCCGGACCCGCTTCCCGAATCGTGATTTCGTCCATAGGTTTGCCGCAAGGTAGAATAGATGATTAACGCAGGCGCGCCAGCCCAAGTAATTGCGCGGCCGCCTAAGGGAAGGCATGTTCGAAGTCACCGTGGAAGATACATTTGCCGCCGGGCACGCCCTGCGCGGCTACCGCGGCAAGTGCGAGAACCCGCACGGCCACAACTACCGGGTGCGCGTCACCCTGGCGGGCGAGGAACTGGACCACATTGGCCTGCTCTACGACTTCAAGGACCTGAAGGCGGCCATGGGCGAGGTCATTGACCGGCTGGACCACCAGTTTCTAAACGACCTGGAGCCCTTTAAGCAGATGAACCCGTCGGCGGAAAATCTGGCGCGGTACTTCTACCAGGAGACAAACGCGGAGCTGCGCAAGGCCACCAATGGCCGGGTGCAGGTAAAAGACGTCACCGTGTGGGAGACCGACACCACCACGGCACGGTACTTCGAGTGAGGGCTTCGCTCTCGCCCAAACTACTCGGGCTGAAGGCTGAGCGCTGACTGCTGAGTGCTGTTTCTCATGCAGATCACGGAAATCTACAAGTCGCTGCAGGGCGAGTCGTCGTGGGCAGGGCTGCCCTGTGTCTTCGTGCGCCTCACCGCCTGCAACCTGCGCTGCCGCTGGTGCGACAGCGAGTACACCTTCACCGGCGGGGTGAAGATGTCGCCGGAGCAGGTTGAGGCGGAGGTGCGGCGGCTGAGCGGCGCCGGTCCGCTGCCCCTGGTGGAGATTACGGGCGGCGAGCCCATGCTGCAGGAGCGGGAAGTGGTGCCCCTGATGCAGCGTCTGCTCGACTCCGGCTACACTGTGCTGCTGGAGACCAGCGGCGAGCGCCCCCTGGCCAAAGTGCCGCCCCAGGTGGTCAAGATTGTGGACGTGAAGTGCCCGCATTCGGGAGCCGCGGACACCTTTCGCAGGGAGAACCTGCAGACGCTGGGCGCGCGCGACGAGGTGAAGTTCGTAGTCAGCGACCGCGCGGACTATGAGTTCGCCCGCGACTTTATGGGTGAGCATGAACTGCCATCGCGGGTGCATTCGGTGATCCTCTCGCCGGCCTTCGGCAAGGATGCCAGCGGCACCAGGGACGCCTCGCATTGCCTGCTGGACCCGCGGGAGCTGGCCGACTGGATGCTGGAAGACGGGCTGCCGGCGCGGCTGGGCCTGCAGATTCACAAGTTCATCTGGGACCCGGCGTTGAAAGGAGTTTGATTTCACAGAAAGGGTTTTAGGCAGCAAAGCGGCCCGGCGAGCGCATCTTACATGGCAGAGATTCACCATCGCATGGCTGATCGTGGCCACAAATCCCCGGCGGTAGTGCTGCTGAGCGGGGGAATGGATTCGTGCGTGTGCGCGGCGCTGGCGGCGCGGGACTACGACGCTGCCGCCCTGCACATCAGCTACGGGCAACGCACGGAGAAGCGGGAACGCGAGGCCTTTCTGGCCATCTGCGACCGGTTGGCCATCCGCAAGCGTTTGCTGATCCGCAATGACGCCCTGCACGCCATCGGGGGCTCAGCCCTTACCGATCCGGAACTGGAGGTCCCCAGCGCCAGCGAGGTGATCGGCGGCGAAATTCCCATCACCTACGTCCCCTTCCGCAACGCCCATTTTCTTTCGGTCGCGGTCAGCTGGGCGGAGGTGCTGGGCGCCGACAAGGTCTATATCGGAGCCGTGGCCCAGGACAGTTCCGGGTATCCAGACTGCCGGCCGGAGTATTACCGCGCCTTTAACGAAGTAGTGAGGACGGGCACCCGGGAGGGACGTATCGAAATTACCACCCCGCTGATCGGGATGCGCAAGTCGCAGATCGTGCGCCTTGGCCTTGAATTGGGCGCGCCCTTCGATTTAACGTGGTCCTGCTACAGCCGCGAGGATCGCGCCTGTGGCCTGTGCGACAGCTGTGTGTTGCGCCTGCGCGCTTTCCAGAATGCAGGCGCGCGCGATCCCATCGCCTACATGACCCCGGCGGTCTCGGGGTAAGGGATGGTAGCTGGTAGATTTCAGAGTTGAGCCGGGAGGCTGAAATGAAGCAGCGTCTATCGTATTGCGTGCTGGCAGTGCTGGCGGCGGCCCTGATGGTACCGCCCGCCTGGTCGCAAAGCATGGCAACGGTCAAAGGTAAGGCCGCTGACGTTGAGGGTAAGCCCATCGTGGGAGCGACGGTGGAATACTCCAACCAGGACACGGGGCAGAAATACAACCTGAAGACCAACAAAAAAGGCGAATTCTTCTCTCTGGGCATTGCCCCGGGGAAATACAAGATATCGCTCATTCAAAACGGCCAGGTGCTGTTCTTCTTCAACGGTGTCCAGGTGCAACTCGGCTCGGATGAAAACGTCACCGACTTCAACCTGCAGAAAGAGCAGGCGGCGGCCAAACAGAAGGCTGAGTCGCAGATGACCGAGCAACAAAAAGAGCAGCAGGCAAAGATCCAGAAGGAAAACACCACCATCAAGACGCTGAATGAAAAGCTGGCGGCAGCTTCCGCGGCGGAGCAGGCGGGCAATTACGACCAGGCGGTAGCCGTACTGAAAGACGCCACCACCATTGACCCCAACCGCGACCTGCTCTGGTTCAAGCTCGGTGATGCCTACCGTGGAGCCGCCACCAAGCAGACGGATGCCGCCCAGAAAACCCAGAATTACAACGACTCCATTGCCGCCTATCAGAAGGCGCTTACCATCAAACCCAACGATGGCGCTTATCTCAACAACCTGGGCGACGTGCAGGCCAAGGCGGGCAAGACCGACGACTCAATCAAGACCTTTACCCAGGCGGCGCAAGCCGACCCCACCCATGCCGCGCAGTATTACTTCAATTTGGGGGCGGTGCTGACCAACACCGGGAAGGTGGATGACGCGGTGCAGGCCTTCGATAAGGCCATTGCCGCCGATCCCACCAAGGCCGATGCTTATTACTGGAAGGGCGTCAACCTGCTGGGCAAGGCTACTACCGACAAGGCGGGCAAGATGACCGCGCCGCCGGGAACGGCAGAAGCCTTCAACAAGTACCTGGAATTGCAGCCCCAGGGTACCTACGCCGATGCCGCCAAGCAGATGCTGGCCAGCATCGGGGCGTCAGTGGAGACCAGCTTCGGCAAGGCCAAGAAGAAGACCACCAAGCGGCAATAGCTCTCAGGCACCAAATCAGAGAGGGCGGCGTTCGCGCCGCCCTTTGTTTTTTAGCTGACCCCTGTGGGTCGCTCCAGCGTTCATGCACCATCGTGCGCACCAGATGAGCCCTTCGCCATAGCCGCCTGAGCTCTCTTTCAGGTAGATTAGCCCTTCCCCCTTTTTGTGCCGCGCTGTGCGCCAGCGAAGGTGCCGGCGTGTCTCGGAGGACATCATCGCCAGCCCAACTCCAGCTCCCGATCTCACGGCCCAGGCTGCGGCCGCTTCCGTCTCCGCCACCAACGGCATTTTGATATCCATGCTGCGGGTTTCCGACAAGGTAAGCGACCTGATCTTTTCCCCGGGCCGGCCGCCGCAGGTTGAACTGAACGGACAACTCACGCCGGTGGCGCACCTGCCGCTGCTCAGCGCCGATGACACGCGGCGCATTGCCGGCGACCTGATCGGCAACAACAAGCAGGCCATGACCAAGCTGCGCGAGCAGGGCGCGTGCGATATTTCCTACAGCCTGCCGGGCTCGGCCCGCTTCCGAGTCAACGTTTTCATTCAGCGGGGCACCTGCGCCATCGTGATGCGGGTGATTCCCAATACCATTCCCGATTTCGCCGGCCTGCACCTGCCGCCGCAACTGGCCGAAATCGTCAATCTCAAGAACGGCATTGTGCTTATCACCGGACCCACAGGCTCGGGCAAGTCTTCGACCATGGCCGCCATTGTGGGCCACATGAACCAGGAGCGCGCCTACCACATCCTCACCATCGAAGATCCGATTGAGTTTCTGCATACCCACAAGCGCTGCACCATTCACCAGCGGGAACTGCACAGCGATACGCCCAGCTTCGCGCTGGCCCTGCGTGCCGCCTTGCGCCAGGCCCCCAAGGTGATTCTGGTAGGGGAAATGCGCGACCGGGAGACCATCGAAATCGCTCTGGAAGCGGCGGAAACCGGACACCTGGTGATGTCCACGCTGCACACCATTGACGCTTCCAAGACGGTGGAACGCATCATCGGTGTCTTCCCGCAATCGGAACAGCAGGGAATTCGCAACCGGCTTGCCCGCTCCTTTCGCTACATCATTTCCCAGCGCCTGCTGCCCCGCAAGGACGGCAGCGGCCGCGTGGCCATCATCGAAATCCTCACCTCCACTCTGCGTACCCGCGAGTATGTGGAAAAGGGCGAGCGCGACGGCAAGACCCTGCTCGATGCCATGCGCACCGGCAGCCAGGACGGCATGCAGCACTTCGATGGCGAAATCGAGAAGCTGATTCGCG
>DASVBI010000276.1:0-6248 GCA_036375915.1 Terriglobales bacterium
TCCGTTCAAAAAAGGGTTCATGGCAGACGACGCTGCTGCGGAAGTACGGAAGCAAATGACGCCGTGGAGCGGCGCGGGAATGTAACCCCGGGCGTAGGTCTGGGGCCTGGAAGCGGAATGGTAGGGAGCCCCAGCGGAGCCTAAGCCTACGACGCGTTCTTTTCCGCTACGAACTTCTCCACCAGCTGGGTGTAGTCGGTCTTCTCCAGCCCGTGCACTTCCTTGTTGTACTCATCCACCTTTGAGGAGTAGTTCATGGAGCAGAACTTGGGCCCGCACATCGAGCAGTAGGCCGCGCTCTTGTAGTAATCGTCGGCCAGCGTCTCGTCATGCATGGAGCGGGCGGTCTGCGGGTCGAGCGACAGCGCGAACTGCTTTTCCCAGTCGAAGGTGTAGCGGGCAAAACTGATGGCGTCGTCGCGGTCCCGCGCTCCCGGCCGGTTGCGTGCCACGTCCGCGGCGTGCGCGGCGATCTTGTACGCGATGATTCCGTCCTTCACGTCCTTCTCGTTGGGCAGCCCCAGGTGCTCCTTGGGCGTCACGTAGCACAGCATGGAGGCGCCGAACCAGCCGATCATGGCTGCCCCGATCGCGGAAGTGATGTGGTCGTAACCGGGCGCGATGTCGGTCACCAGCGGCCCCAGCGTATAGAACGGAGCCGCGAAGCAATACTCCACTTCCTTTTCCACCTGCTCCTTGATCTTGTGCATGGGCACGTGGCCGGGGCCTTCGATCATTACCTGCACGTCGTGCTCCCAGGCCTTCTTGGTCAGCTCGCCCAGGGTGCGCAGTTCCGCGAATTGCGCCTCGTCGCTGGCGTCGGCCAGGCAGCCGGGGCGCAGCCCGTCGCCCAGCGAGAACGAAACGTCGTGCTTCTTGAAAATTTTGCAGATGTCGTCAAAGCATTCGTAGAGAAAATTCTGCTTGCGGTGGTGCGCCATCCACTGCGCCAGAATGGCCCCCCCGCGGCTCACGATGCCGGTGATGCGCTTGTGCACCAGCGGCAAGTACTGGATGAGCACGCCGGCGTGAATGGTCATGTAGTCCACGCCCTGCTCCGCCTGCTCCTCAATCACTTCCAGCATCACTTCCGCGCTCAGGTCTTCAATGCGCTTTACCCGGCTCACCGCTTCGTAGATGGGCACCGTGCCGATGGGCACCGGCGAGTGCCGCAGGATAGCTTCGCGGATCTGGGGAATGTCGCCGCCGGTAGAGAGGTCCATCACTGTGTCCGAGCCGAAATGCACCGCGGTGTGCAGCTTGCGCAGCTCTTCGTCAATGTTGGAGGTCACGGCGGAGTTGCCGATGTTGGCGTTGATCTTGCACTTCGCGGCCACGCCGATGGCCATCGGCTCCAGTTCCGGATGGTTGATGTTGGCCGGAATTATCATGCGCCCGCGCGCCACCTCGTCGCGCACCAGTTCGGGTGTGAGCTTCTCGCGCCGCGCTACGTATTCCATTTCTTCCGTGATCACGCTCCGCCGGGCGTAGTGCATCTGGGAGAAATTGTGGTCGCCGGTGCGGGTGGCGGCCTCGCGGCGAGCAGCCTCGCGGCGGCGGCCAATCCACTCCGCCCGCGGCTGCGCTGCCGGCCCAAATCCGTTGCCCTGGACACTACTCTGCTTGTTGCCGTTGCTTACTTCCATCACGGTCCCCCACTGGCGCCAGTATCTAAATGTTCAATTATACGCCGCGAAATTTTGGCAGAGTTCTTGCCAAATCATTCACCACACAGGACACGAAGGTTGAGGCGTTCAGCGGGCGTGAGCAAAGCGCCGGGGACCCAAAAACGCGCCGCTCTTGCGCGTTCTGGGGTGGTTCGCTGCCGAAATCCTGAGCGCAGCGAAGGACCTTACATAGCCACTACCTCTCACCTGTCATGTTGAGCGAGGGCGCACGCCCGAGTCGAAACACCCCGTGCAGTTGCAGGTGACGAACTGTTCAAGGGAATTTCTACCGCGTACATGAGCCGCGTAGCGGGCTACTCTCCGGCGGCTCGATGGGACTTGCTCTACCTATTCCGCATCCCCGTGCGCAAGGGGAAGTTTACTTTAATGCACGCCCGCGACTGCAGGCCTGCTGCTCCTCGCCCGACATGCTTGCTTTCGCCGCGGACTGCCAGCGACCAACGGCTAAACTACCAACTAGCTTCTGCCTACTGGGCATACCTAACTGCCCGGTCGCCAAGCCTTTACATTGCTTGACCCGTCTACCCCAAGCGGGTAGAGTTTTCCTCAGGGGTGTTCCCGTCCATGTCCACCGTGCCCATGTCGCACAGCAGCAAGTACATGAAATTCGGTATTGCCACCACCATCATCGTGGTGGCCCTGGGCTACCTGGCATACACCGGGGTGCAGCAGAGCAAGAGCTACTACGTCACCATCAAAGAGCTGCACGGCATGGACAACAGCGTCTACAGCAAGCGCCTGCGGGTGGCGGGCAACGTGGAGCCCGGTTCCATCAAGCGTACCGGCCTGCACCTGGAGTTCACCCTGGTGGAGCAGGGCAACAAGCTGCCGGTGGTTTACACCGGAACCGAAGCCCCGCCAGACACTTTCAAGGACAACGCCCAGGCCCTGGCCGAGGGCAGCTTCGGGCGCGATGGCGTCTTCCACGCCAGCGAAATCCAGGCCAAGTGCGCCTCCAAATACGCCCCCGCGCAGCAGAACGCGCCCGCGGCTCCGGCCAAGAGCATGAGCCAGGCCGACCCCGGTGCTACCGGTCTTCCTAAGTGAGTTTTTCCTCTTCGCCTGCCAATTCGACTACCCCCAGCATAAGCCAAACCGCGCCCGGCACGGCGGTCTCCCTTTCCCACCTCAGCAAGGTTTTTGGCCGCTTCGCCGCCCTGCGCGATGTGAGCGCGGAATTTCCCACGGGCAAGCTCTACGCCATCCTGGGCGATAACGGGGCAGGGAAGACCACGCTGTTGCGCGCCATGGTCGGCCTGGCGCCGCCCACTCGCGGCAAGGTCACGGTGCTGGGCACGGAAGACCTGCGCGCCGCCACCGCCCAAATCGGCTACATGGCTCATCCCACGCTGCTCTACGAAGAAATGAGCGGCATGGAGAATCTGCGCTACTTCGCCGCCCTCTACGGCATTCGCGACGCCCAGCCCTGCGAGCGCGCCATCCGCGCCGTGGGCCTCGACCCCGCCCTTGCCCGCCGCGTCGGCCAGTATTCCCAGGGCATGCGCCAGCGCCTGTCCCTGGCCCGCGCCCTGGTGCACGACCCCAGAATTCTTTTTCTCGACGAGCCCTTCTCCAACGTGGATGTGGTCTCCGCCCGCGAGATGGTGCACGTTCTGGCGCAAATGCGCGACCTGGGCAAGACCATTTTCATCGTCACTCATCAGGCAGTGCTGCTGGAAGGCGTGGCCGATGAATTCGTCTCCATGGCCGCGGGCCAGATCAGCTCCCGCACCCGCGGCCTGCCAACCGCGCTGGAGCGGGGCGCGCCGCCGGCGAGGGCGACTCTATGAGCCTGGGCGAAATCACCCGCGTTTCGCTGGCCAAGGATTTGCGCCTGGAGTGGCGCTCCAAGGATGCCATCAACTCCATGCTCTTTTTCGCCCTGCTGGTGGTGGTGATCTTCAGCTTTTCTTTCGATCCCACGGCCGAGGAATCGCGCCACATTGCCGGCGGCCTCATCTGGGTGGCGTTCCTATTCGCCGCAGTGGTTGCTCTCAATCAAACCTGGGCCCGCGAGTTGCGCAACCAGGTGCTCGACGCCTACCGCGTTTCGCCCGCGCCTGCCAACGCCTTGTTCATCTCCAAAGCGGTTGGCAACTTCATCTTTGTGGCCGTGCTGGAAACGCTGATGGCGCCTCTGTTCATGGTTTTTTACAACCTGCGCTCCATCGGCCCCGCCTATGAACTGGTCGTCGTAGCCGTGCTCGCCACCTGGGCCCTGGTCGCCAACGGCACCTTCTTTGCCGCCATGTCCATCCGCACCCGCAGCCGGGAAGTGATGTTGCCCCTCATCCTTTTTCCTATCTCCATCCCCGCGCTGCTGGCCATGGTGTCGGCCACCACCGCCATCCTGACCGGCGAAGGTTCTGCCCGCTTCTGGGTGGTGTTGCTTGTGGTCTACGATGTAGTGTTTACTACTGTTTGTCTGCTTTTATTTGAGACGGTCCTGCACGCCGAATGAGACGTACGTTCGTAATTCTCGCTCTCCTCACCCTCGCCCTGCTGACCTACGCGCTCTATCAGGGCATGGTGGTCGCGCCCACGGAACAGACCATGGGCGAAGTGCAGCGCATTTTCTACTACCACGTGCCCTCGGCCGTCACCGCTTTCACCCTGTTTTTGATCAACTTTGCCGCTTCCATCGTCTACCTGGTTGGCCGCAGCCAGCGCGCCGACGCCGTGGCCGTCAGCACCGCCGAAGTCGGCGTCGTCTTCTGCACCGTGGTTCTGGTTACGGGCCCTCTTTGGGCGCGCCCGGTGTGGGGTATCTGGTGGACTTGGGACGCCCGCCTCACCAGCACTCTGCTGCTCTGGCTCATTTACGTCAGCTACCTGATTCTGCGCCGCTACTCCACCAGCGGGCAAACACCGGTCATCGCCGCCGTCCTCGCCGTCTTCGGCTTTCTGGACGTGCCTTTCGTTTACCTGGCCAACCGTTTATTTCGCACCCAGCACCCGCAGCCGGTTTACTTTGGTGGCCCCGGTTCCGGAGCCGACCCGCGCATGACCTACGCCCTGCTCATGAACATGGCCGCGTTCTGTGCTTTTGCCACGCTGGTTGTCTGGCTGCGCTTCCGCCTGGAACGCGCCCGCCAGGATTTTGAGGAAACTCAGGCTCTGGAAACCCTGCTCCAGCCTGACGCGAGGTCCCCAAGATGAAGTTCCTCTATGTCGCCTACGCCGCCACCTGGCTCATCCACATCTCCTACCTGGCCTTCCTGAGCCGCCGCTACCGCCGCCTGCGCGACGAAATGCAGGAATTCCGCAAAAAATAAAAACCGCAGAGTACGCCAAGGACGCAGAGGGTCTGCATTTCACAAGGCGATGTTTGACGGGAATTGCTTTGCGTCCTCCGCGTCCTCGGCGGTTTTGGTTTTCAATCAGCGGAATCTGCGTGAATCCGCGGCGGGGAAGTTTACTGGCTGAAGAAGTCCTTGAACACCTGCAGCGCGTTGCGCGCGCTCTCTCCTCCCGGGCGGAAGAAGATCCAGCACAGCCACAGGGCGGCGCCAATCATGCCGATTCGGCTCAGCCAGTCGGATGCGGTCACGTTGCCCCGCGGATGCGAACCCACTCCCACCGCCGCCATCATGGCAAACAGCACCAGAACCACAATATCCAGCGTGCTCACTTACTTGCTCCAATCCGGCTCTGTGCTCTCCTGCAGGTGCTCCAGGGGATAGCTGCGGAGAAATTCGTAAGCCTCAATCGTGGCCGCGACTCCAACCGGCCCTCCGGCGAAGCTCTGGGGCTCCACCCGGATCACCCGCGCCTCAAAGCGCACCCGCACTTTTTCAGTCAGCGTTACATGCGGCGGAAAGGTGAGCGTCACCGCCACCTGTTCGCCCACACGCAGTGCCCCCGGCACATGGAAAAAGATTCCGCGGGCGCTCACGTTCTCTGTTTCCGTCGCCATTTCCACCCCATTGTCGTCGGACCGGCGCACCGCCGCCGGCAATCGCATGTCGAACCGTCGCATGGTGCGGCGCTCGGGAATAGCTTGCGTCATGGTCACTGGTCGTCCTAATAGCATGTTGAGCCGGTTCCCGCCCACCTGGTCCTTTCCTTTACGGAGGTTCAACCCGTGCTGGCGGCCGGCTGCCTTAAGCGCAACTCCTATGCCGCACAGTTACTAGACATTGCCCTCGGATTGCAAGCCCAAACCCACGCCGCGAACTCGCTTGATTACCGGCGCTCAGATGCGCAGTGGCTGGTGCCTGCCCGAACCCGGCGCGGCCGCGTCCATCCCCGTTCCACTTTCCCGTTTCGTCCATCCAGTACCCGGGCCAGGTTCAGCAGGGAAGGGCTGCCGCACACAATGCAATGTCCATTCTTGCTGTCGCTGACTACCTCACAATTGGCGCACAATACAACCTGTTGCAGTGGAATCAGGTTACGCGGCACTAAGACCCTTACGGCAGACGACATGGCGCACTCCTAATCCTTGCCGCCGGGAAGTGCAATTGCCCTTCCATTTACAATCCGCTCCCTCCCAGCCTAACTCCAACTCCTTCACCGGATACCACGGTCCACTCCCGTCAACCCCCCCCCCACCCCACC
>DASVBI010000224.1:0-16385 GCA_036375915.1 Terriglobales bacterium
ACCTGAATTCACCGTAACTGACCGCCGCCTCTTCACCTCCGAAGGCGAATTGCGCCCTGAGGCCGAGGAGGAGCAGCCCGCGGCTAAGTCCCCATCCGAAGCAAAACCGTCCACCGAGCAGGCCAAACCGGCAGAACCCGCGGCGCAGACACCGCCTCCGCCCAGCGCGGCCGAGCAGAAGGCTCAGGCGGATGCCTACTCGCAATCCACCCGCGACCTGGATGCCCGCCTGAAGCGCGAACTCGGCTCTGCTCAGGCTCAGGATCTGCAGATCACCTTTGAGCGCTTCCTGGCCTCGCTCTACATGACCGCCCTGCTGCAGCTTGGCCTGGTCCAGGAGCAAGGCGGGCGCCCGCAGATTGACCTGATTGGCGCGCGCCAGACCATAGACACCATTGAAATCCTCCGGGAAAAGACCAAGGGCAATCTCACCTCGGCGGAAGAAGCCTTTCTGCAGAACGTGCTCTATGAGCTGCATATGGCCTACATCGAGGTGACCAACGCCCTGGCGCGCGGCGTCCAGGCTCCGGGACAGCCCGGGCCCAAGCAGCAATGAGAGCTGTACTCACCGTGCTGGGCAGCGGCACCTCCATGGGCGTACCCACCATCGGCTGCAACTGTGCGGTGTGCACCTCGCCCGACCCCCACGACCGCCGCACTCGCCCTTCGGTGATGGTGGAGTACGACGGCCGCGTAATCCTGATTGACACCACTCCCGACTTCCGCGAGCAGGCCCTGCGCGAGGGCGTGCGCCAACTGGACGCCGTCCTTTACACCCACGCCCATGCCGACCACATCCTCGGCCTCGACGATCTCCGCCCGCTCAGCTTCCGCCGCCAGCAGCGCATCCCACTGTACGCCAGCGAGACGGTTGCCCGCGTGGTGCGCGGGATGTTCCGCTACATTTTCGACGACGAGTACAAGTATGGCACCATGGCGCAGGTCGAACTGCACACCGTAAGCGGTCCCTTAGAGTTGTACGGAGCGCGCTTCGAACCGGTGAAGGTCCTCCACGGCGATACCGAAATCTATGGTTACCGCTTCGGCTCCGCCGCCTACCTCACCGACTTCAGCACCATCCCGGAGACGTCGTTTGCGCAGCTGCAGAATCTCGACATTCTTTTTTTGGACGCGCTGCGGCACAAGCCGCACCCCACTCACTCCACGGTGGAGAACTCCGTGCGCATCGTGGACCGGCTGCAGCCGCGGCGGGCGTTTTTCACCCATATCTGTCATGACCTGCCCCACGAAGCGACAAACGCTTCTTTGCCGCCGCACGTGCGCCTGGCGCATGACGGCCTGAAGCTGGAGTTTGAGATTTAGTAGCTGGAAGTTAGTAGTTGGTAGCTGGTCTCGCAGACTTTTGCTGGAGAAGAGAACGAGTTGATCATCTCACCACGAACGAACTGACAACTGGCCACTCACCACTGTCTTGAAGATCTACCACCATCTCGAGGAGCTTCCCTCCGATTCTGGCCGCACTGTGCTTAGCGTGGGCAACTTCGACGGGGTGCATCGCGCTCACCAGCACGTCCTTGGAGAGGTGGTGCGCCGCGCCCGCGAACTCGGCGCCCAATCCATGGCGGTAACCTTCGACCCGCACCCGGTGCGTATCCTCCATCCGGATGCGGCGCCGCCCCTGATCACTCCTCTGCCCATCAAGTTGCGCCTGCTGGCAGCCACCGGCCTCGATGCCGTATTGCTGCTGCCTTTCACCCGCGACCTCTCCCTGCTCACTCCCCGCCAGTTCGCCGAAGAAATTCTTCACCGCAAGCTGCGCGCCCGCGAGGTGCACGAAGGGTTTAACTTCCGTTTCGGGCGAAAGGCCAAAGGCGACGTGCACCAACTGGAAGAATTGGGCCGCGAGTTCGCTTTCGAAGTTAAGGTCTACCCCGAAATGTGCATCCGCGGCCACTCCGTATCCAGTAGCCGGGTGCGCCATTTGATTGCCGCAGAAGGGGACGTTAGCGATGCCCGCCACCTCCTCGGCCGTGCTTTCAGCATCATTTCCAATCCCGGCCGCGGCCGCGGTTATGGCGCCAAATACACGGTTCCCACTATCAACCTCAGCCGCTACGAAGAACTGGTGGCCAAAGATGGCGTTTACATCACCCGCACCCGCGTGGGGGAAGAGTGCTTTGACTCCGTGACCAACGTCGGCAATCGCCCCACCTTCGGCGCCGAGTCTTTCGCCATTGAAACTCACCTGCTCAACTTCCATCCCCTGGAACTCACGCCGCAAACGGAAGTTGAGTTGTTTTTCCTGCGCCGGCTGCGGCCGGAGATCAAGTTTCCCTCCGTGGAAGAGCTTCGCACCCAGATTGCCGCCGACGTGCGCACCGCCCGCCGGTATTTCCAGCTCCTGCACACCAGAACCTAGAAGTATGTGACGCGGGCGCCCTCGCCCGCGAGTACAATCCCCCTCCATGGCCGGCGCCGCCGCTTTCAGCCTCTCCACTATCTCGCCCGGGCAGCGCCGCACCCTGATCGCTGCCGGTTTGGGTTGGATGCTCGACGCTTTCGACGTCATGCTCTACGCCCTGGTGCTCACCCACATCATGCGCGATCTGGGCATGAGCAAGGGCACCGCCGGACTGCTTAACACCCTTACCCTGCTGGCTTCCGGCATCGGCGGCGTACTCTTCGGCTTCATCGCCGACCGCATCGGGCGCAAGCGCGCCCTCATGGCCACGATCCTGACTTACTCGGTTTTTTCTTTTGCCTCCGGCCTCTCCACCAGCATCCTCATGCTGGCCTGCTTCCGCTTTGTGCTGGGACTGGGGATGGGCGGCGAATGGAACACCGGCGCCGCGCTGGTGGCCGAAACCTGGCCCAGCGAGCAGCGTGCCAAGGCACTTTCCATTGTGCAAAGTTCCTGGGCCATCGGTTACGCCCTGGCAGCCCTGGTCGCCGGCATCGTGCTTCAGTTTGCCAACTGGCGGACCGTGTTCTTCGTGGGCATCGTTCCCGCGCTGGTTATCTTCTGGATTTTGAAGAGAGTGCCAGAATCAGAAATGTGGGAGCAGCACCGCGAGTCATCCCTCAGGCGGCCGGCAGATTCTGATATTCCACATGCGCGAGAGGATTCTTTCTTCCATCTTTTTTCCCGCGCCTATGGCCGTTACACCCTCGCGCTGCTCCTGGTAAATTTTTTCGGCCTCTTCGCCTGGTGGGGACTGTTCACTTGGATTCCACCTTATCTCTCGTTGCCCATTTCCCAGGGCGGGCGCGGTTTCGGGGTCATGAGCACAACTGGGCTGCTGCTGTTCCTGAACCTGGCCGGCATGTTCCCCGGATATCTGACCTTCGGCTGGGTGGCCGACCGCCTTGGTCGGCGCAACAGCTTCATTTTGTATACATTGGTGGCCGCATTTCTAGTACCACTTTATGCTTTGGCGCGCTCGGAATGGGTGTTGCTATTTCTCGGGGCCCTGGTCGCCTTTTTTGGCACCGGATTTTTTTCTGGGTCAGGAATCATCGGCAGCGAGATTTTCCCCACCCGGCTGCGCGCTCGAGCTCTGGGCTTTACTTATAACGGTGCGCGCACGCTGAGCGCGGTGGCGCCGTTTGTCATCGGCCGCGTCGGCCAAGCGAAGGGGCTGGGCTGGGCCTTTTACCTCTGCGCCGCCTCCTTCATGCTTGCCACTCTCTTCGCCACCCAACTTCCCGAAACCAAAGGCAAGCAGCTGGTGTGAATTTGTGGCGCGTGCATCTTCCCGGTCCTGTGTGGGGAAGGCGCATGGATGTGGCGCGGGCGCCTTCGGCAAGCTCAGGGCAGGCCCCCGCCCGCGACCCGTGGCGGCGGTTCTTGTGGGTTGGACGCTACCATATTGCCGTGGTAATGGACACCGCCGGCAGCTTCAGCGGCAGCGTGCTCCCGTTGGCGACAATGGCAACCTCGACATCCTCCTTGCGGCTGTTCATTAACTCGCTGATGACCTTCCCTTGCGGCGTCTTGAAGGAAATCACGCGCACTCCGGGGTAGCTCCCGGCGGTTTCGATGCGCACCGCTCCCGGCCGCACAAACTTGCTGAACTGGGCCAGGTAGTAATACAAACCGGTGTAGGTCACCTGGTGGTTTTGCCGGTTGATGATCACCACCGGGTGCTGAACGTTGGGATCAGGATTGCCGTGAATGTACGAGACCGACCAGGGCCCGCCTTTCTCATCCAGCACCGCGTTCCAGTAGATCCAGGCCGAGGCGTAGTTCTCCAGGTCGTTAAAAATCTGCTGCCCCCAGTAGTCGCCGTCAGCAAACTCGTAGCGCGGCAAAGCAAACGACTTCGGTGTCCCCGCCTCATAGGCATAGCACACCTCCGTCATCCACAACGGCACGTCGGGATAACGCCGATGCAACTCCCCGATCTTCGAATACTCCTTGAAGTCATAGCCGTGATAGGGCATGACCGCCACATTTTTGCGCGCTTCCGGGTCGTCCATGAGGATGGGGTAGTTGCTGAACGCGTCGTCCCGGTCCGGAGCTTCGCTCAGCATCAACTTGGTTTTCAACCCTGACTGTTCCAGCAGCGGCGCCACGTGGTCGCGCAGCAATACTGTGATCTCCTTGTAAGGAATCTTGGTGTAAACATCGGGCTCGTTGAACAGGCTGAGGTAGTCAATGAAGACGCCGTTCTTCTGGTAATCCTGCAGATAACGGACGTAGTAGCGCGCCAGCGCGTCATAGTACTTGGGATTCACGTCCTGATTGGTGTCCGGGTTGACCAGCATCCAGTCGGGCGGATAATCCATGGGAGCTTGCAGCACGAACCGGCCATACTGTCGGGCCCGCTTGATGTAGGTGATCACCCCATTGGGCCCCAAGTCGCGGGCAATGGAGAAATGCTTCATCTGCACGTCCCCGGGCACCGGGTCATAGCTGTAGAACGGTCCTGCTGACATGAAATCCGTGCCCGCAATCGGGGTCTTCATGGCGGTGAAGCCGGCGCCTTCTTTCGGGTCAAACATTGCCCGCAGCACATCCTCCTGCTCTTGTGCCGGCAAGGTGTTGATGACCATCAGCCCCGCTTCCATGAAGGAAGCGCCGAAGCCAACCATCCTCTGGTAAGTCACTCCCTCGTTAATCTGAAACTTTAATCCCGGCGTAATCACCCCGCTGCCGGGCGCAAAATGGGCCGCCGGTTTGGCCGCCAGGCGGTCTCCCGCCTGGGAGGAAACGTAGATCTGAACTTCTTGCGCCAGAGCAGGTGCACAGCAAAGCACGGCTATGATCAAAGCCAGGGTCGCACTGCGCCAGTTTTTTCGGAGGATAGGTGTGTGCATGAGAGCTCCCATGAGGACGCCTCCTTAGTACTTTCTAGTGAACGAACTGTCAAGCTCTCCAGCAATAAGCCGTTCTTATCCGGGCCCGCGGGGGAAATGCGAGGCGTTGACCCCCCCAACGCCGTCGGGATAGAGTCTTCTGCGGGTCGAAAACAGGAGGTCACAATGTCCCAACTCGCACTACTGGGCGGACCCAAGAGCAAGCGTAAGCCCTTTCCCGAGTGGCCTCTTTACGACGAGCGCGAGCGCGCTGCCCTGATGCAGGTGCTGGAGAGCCGCATCTGGTGGCGTACTCCCGGCACCCGCACCCTGGAGTTTGAGCGCAATTTCGCTCGCTTTCACGGCGCCAGGCATGGAATTGCGGTCACCAACGGCACCGCCGCGCTGGAGGTCACGATGGCCGCCCTGGGCGTGGGCCCGGGCGACGAAGTCATAGTGCCCGATTTCACCTTCATTGCCACCGCCAGCGCCGTGCTCTTCGCCGGCGCGCTGCCGGTGATGGTGGACGTGCGCCCCGATACTTTCTGCATGGATCCTGACCTGGCGGAAGCCGCCATCACGCCGCGCACCAAGGCCATTATCGCGGTGCACATGGGCGGACACCCCGCCGATCTCGACCGCCTGGTGGAAATTGCAGAAACCCGCGGCATCGCCCTGGTCGAAGACTGCTCCCATGCTCACGCCAGCCAGTGGAACGGCCGCCACGTGGGCACCTTCGGCAAAGCCGGCACTTTCAGCTTTCAGGCGAGCAAGCTGATGACCGCCGGCGAGGGCGGCATGGTAATCACCAATGACGACCAGGTCGAGCGCCTGGCCCGCTCGGTGCATGACTGCGGCCGCATGCCTGGCGAATGGTTCTACAGCCACTTCATTTATGGCTCCAACTACCGCTTGAGCGAGTGGCAGGGTGCGGTGCTCGACGTGCAGCTCACGCGGCTAAACGAGCAGACTGCGCGCCGCCACAAGAACGCCCGCCTGCTTGACCACCTGCTGCGCGAAATCGAAGGCATCACGCCCCAAAAGCACGATATGCGCTGCACCCGCAACGGCCAGTATGCTTACATATTCCACTACAACCGCAAGGCCTTCGCCGGGGCCGCCACCGAACGCTTCATCGAAGCCATGATGGCCGAGGGCATTCCCAACCAGGCCAGCTATCCTCCGCTGCACGCTCTGGAGGTGTTCACCAGCGGCGAATACCGCAAAAAGCTCAGCGGCGACCAGGCCAAAGAGGAGCACGGATTTCTACAGCGCAATTTTCCCCAGACGCACCGCGCCGCTTGGGAAACAGTATGGATTCCCCAGCCGGTCCTGCTGGGCGACGAAGAAGACATGCACGAAATTGTCGCCGCGCTGAAAAAAATCAAGCGCTATGCCCGCGAATTGGCCAGCGCGCCTCGCGCCGCCGTTGGCTAGGCCGGGCGCCAGCGCGGCGTCCGGTTCCAGAATGGAACCAATTCTGACGCGCCGGCGCAAGCCGAGCGTTTTCAGACAAATGTCCGCCGCCAACCCGCAAAACCGGGTTGGCTCTCGCTTATTTCGTGCATCCCGCTTGCATTTATTATCGTCTTCATTATTTGGCCAGGAGAATTTAAGAACGAAAATGACCTCAACCCGGACGCGTGTTGCTTCTCTGTTTTTTCTAATCGCCCTGATCGCCGCCTTCACCGTTTCCGCATTCGCCGCTGCCGGCGAAACCGATGTCACCCGCGCCACCCTGAAAAACGGCCTGCGGGTCATCATTGTGCGCAATACCCTGGCCCCCGTGGTCACGGTGCAGGAAAACTACCTGGTGGGCGCCAATGAGACCCCTCCCGGCTTTCCCGGCATGGCCCATGCACAGGAACACATGGCCTTTCGCGGTTGCCAGGGGGTGAATGCTGATCAGACGGCTGCGATTTACGCTCAGCTCGGTGGCGAGGATAATGCCGATACCCAGCAGAACATTACGCAATACTTCTCCACCGTAGCCGCACAAAATCTGGACATCGTACTGCACATGGACTCAGCGTGCATGCGCGGAGTAGTCAACTCGCAGCAGGAGTGGGATAAGGAACGCGGCGCCATCGAGCAGGAAGTCGCTCGCGACCTTTCCAATCCTACATACAAATTCCTTACCCGGCTCAACCAGGATATTTTTGCGGGCACGCCCTATGAGCATGACGCGCTGGGCACTAAACCTGCTTTTGACGCTACTACCGGCGCCATGCTGCAGAAGTTCTACCGCGACTGGTATGCCCCCAATAACGCCATCCTGATCATCAGCGGCGATGTGGATCCCGCGGCTACCCTGGCCCAGGTGAAGGCGCTCTACGAATCCATTCCCAGCCGCCCTCTGCCTCCACGGCCCAGCGTCAAGCTACAGCCCGTGAAGGCAGAGACTTTCACTCTGCCCAGCGATTACCCCTACACGCTGGCGATTGTCAGCTACCGCATGCCCGGCACCGACAGCAAGGATTTCGCTGCCACTCGCGTGCTCAGCGACGTCCTCGGCAGCCAGCGCGGCGACATTTATGCTTTGGTCCCGCAGGGCAAAGCGCTCGATGCCGGCTTCGAACTGGCGGCGGAATACCGCCAGGCCAGTGTCGGCTTCGCCTACGCAGTTTTACCCGCCAGCGCTGACCCGCAGCCCATCATTGCCGATTTGCAGAGAATTGTCGCCAATTACGCCAGCAAGGGGGTGCCCGCCGACCTGGTAGCCGCTTCCCGCAGGGCCGTGCTCGCTTCCAACGAGTTTGCCCGCAACTCCATCCCTGGATTGGCCGATCTTTGGTCGGAGGCAGTGGCCGGAGAAGGCCGCACTTCGCCCCAGGAGGACGTGGACGCGGTGCAAACGGTCAATGTCGCCGAGGTAAACCGCGCCGCACAGGCCTACCTGGTCAACAATCAAGCCATTGTGGCCACCCTGAAGCCGCAACCCTCCGGGACGCCAGTGGCGGGCAAGGGCTTTGGCGGCCAGGAAAAACTCACCTCTGCGCCTACCAAGCCGGTGCCGCTGCCGGTATGGGCCAAATCTCTGCTTAACCCGCTGCAGCCTCCGAAATGGGACCTCAACCCCACCGACACCACTCTCTCCAACGGGATTCGCCTCATTGTGCAGCCTGAGAAGTTGAGCTCCACCGTGACCGTGGTGGGACAAATTCGCACGGAGGCCGAACTGGAAACCCAGCCTGGCCGCGAAGGCGTACAGGACGTCCTGAGCGGCCTGTTTTCTTATGGCACCACCACTCTGGACCGCCTCGCCTTTCAAAAAGCCTTGGACGATATTGCGGCGGAGGAATCCGCCGGTCCGAGCTTCTCCGTAGCTGTCTTAAAGAAATACTTTGACCGTGGCGTGCAGCTATTGGCCGACAATGAACTTCATCCAGCCACGCCTGAGCCAGCCTTCAAGGTGGTGAAAACCCAGACTGCCGAGGCGGTGGCCGGCTTGCTCAAGAGCCCCGGGTATCTGGCGGAGCGCGCTTTGGAGTTTGGACTGCTGCCCAAGAACGATCCCGCCCTGCGCCAGCCCACCCCCCAAACGGTTGACACGCTCACTCTCCAGGATGTGCACGGTTTTTACGACCGCGCCTACCGTCCCGACATGACCACAATCGTGGTTATAGGCGATGTGACTCCCGCTGAAGCCAAAACGGAGATCGAGAAGTGGTTTGGCTCCTGGAGGGCGGACGGCCCCAAGCCGCAGGTAGACCTGCCACCCGTGCCGCCCAATAAGGCCTCGGCGACCAATGTTCCCGATCCCTCCCGTATCCAGGACCTGGTGGAGCTCTCCCAGGAGCTGCCCATGAACCGCTTCAATCCGGACTACTACGCCCTGGAGCTTGGCAATCACGTGCTCGGCGGCGGATTTTATGCCACTCGTCTTTATCGCGACCTACGTGAAAAAACGGGGCTGGTTTATACCGTTTCCAACCGCCTGGACGCGGGACGCACCCGCGCTGCCTTCACGGTTTCCTACGCTTGCGATCCTCGGAACGTGTCCAAAGCCCGCGCCATCGTGGAACGCGATCTTCGGGATATGCAGAGCACCACGCCCACTTCGGGAGAACTGCACCAGGCCAAGGCGCTTATTTTGCGGCAGATCCCCCTGGCAGAATCCAGCGAGGCCGGCATTGCGGGCGGCTTGTTAGGACGCGCCGTAATGGGATTGCCGCTGGATGAGCCCGTTCAAGCTGCCGCCCGCTACTCCGCGCTTACCGGCGAGCAGGTGAAGGCTGCCTTTGCCAAGTGGATCAAGCCTGAGGATTTCGTGCAGGTGGTGAGGGGGCCCAAACCGCAATAGCTGTGGCGCGGGCGCCCTCGCCCGCGAGCTTCGTATCAGGGCACGGCTTTGCCGTGCCCCAAAACGCCGGCTTACCCAGGGCCTCAGCCGCTGGGCCGTGAACTCGTCTGGCGAACCAACGTAAGAAAAATGGTCCCGGCCATTCCTCTTCAGCGCCGTTCCGGAATTACCGCCGCAACTGTATGGGCTGGCTGAGCTGGAAAGTGAGCACCGACTCGGCCGGCACTTTAACCTGTTTGCCCTTGGTCAATACCTGAGCGCCGGCGCCACCCGCCCCTCCCAGCACCGCTCCGATGGCTGCGCCCTTGCCGCCGCCGGCCACAGCGCCTATTACTGTGCCCAGCAGGGCTCCGCCCCCCACCATCTCGGCCGTTTTCTTGTTCTTCCCCAGCCCGCCAGTGCCTTGCTGCGTCACCGTATTAGTGGAAACCAGGTAACGCCGGCCGTTGATGGTAATGGAATGCAATGCCAGCTCCGCCTGATATTCGCCCAGCGTAGGATTCTTCACGCTGGCAATCGCCAATTGCACAGGAGCACCCTTGGGAACCAGGACGCTTCCATTCTGATCTTCAATCGTGCGTGCCACCTCGGCGGAGTATTTTTTGCCCACGTCTGCCTGGGTCGCATCAATGTTTTCGTTGGTCCGGATAACCAGTTGTGTGTCAGCCGGCAAAACATCGGTTCTGCTGGTGCGCACCCGTTCCGGGGTTCGTGGTACGGTTTGGGTGTTCTGATTGGATGTGGAATTTGTGGAACTCTGACTGTTCTGGCTGGACGTATTTTGCGCGTAGGCGGCGCCGCCCAGTATCAACCCGGTCACCAAGGCCAATGTTATGGATAACTGTTTCACAGGTCTCCCCTCCTTCGTCTTCTCTCTCTTAAGGTTTGAGGACGATCATGGGGTGTGGAGTTGGATAAGACCTTAGTACTGTCGAGCACGGGCCAGAGTTGCTGCCAAAGGGGCAAGCAGGTTCCAGAGGACATCCGCGTGCCATGCGGGCCATCGGCGGGTTAAAGGCGCTCAGCGAAGCGCATCTGCCACTTTCCCTCAACCCTGGCGGGATGCGACATTAGATATGCTTGAGAACTCTCGGAGCATCTAATCCGGCGTGAGTTTCCGTTCTGAAATACAGGCTCCGCTGGCTGGCCGGCGTTTCGATGTTGCCATCATCGGCGGCGGCATCAACGGTGTTGCCATCGCCCGCGAGTGCGCCCGTGCCGGCCGCACCACCCTGCTGGTGGAGCAGCACGACTTTGCCGCCGGCACTACCTGCCGCTCCACCCGCCTCATTCACGGCGGCCTCCGCTACCTGGAGCACGGCGAAATCGGCCTGGTGCGCGAATCCGTACGTGAGCGCCGCCGTTTGCTGCAGGAGAAGCCTCATCTGGTGCGACCCATCAATTTCCTGCTGCCGCTTGGCCCGCAGGCGCAACGCAGCGCCCTCGAAGTCCGCTTCGGCCTGTGGTTGTATCGCCGCTTCGCTGCCGCCCATTTTCGCAATCATGCGGCCAAGGAAGGCATCGCTGCCCTCGAGCGCCTGCTGGACTCCGGCGAGCGCTGGCGAATTTTTCAGTACGAAGACGCTCAATGCGAGTTTCCCGAACGCCTGGTGGCGGAATGGCTGGTCGAAGCCACAGATGCCGGCGCGGTCGCGCGCAATCACACCCAGGTGCTGGAAATTGAGGTTGCTGGCGGAGAGGCGCGCGGCCTGCGCTTGCGCCACTGCCTTACCGGCCGCGAGGCACGCATCGAAGCTGGGTGGATCATCAATGCCGGCGGCCCCTGGGCGGATCAGGTGGCGCAGAGCGCGGGCCTGAAGGCCTCCACCATGGTCGGCGGCGTCCGTGGCTCGCACATCGTGCTTCCCCGCTTCGCCGGCATGCCCGAGGCTGCCATCTACATCGAAGCGGTGGACGGGCGTCCCTTCTTCGTCATCCCCTGGAATCACCAGGTGCTGGCGGGCACAACCGAGGTACCCGATCGCGGCGACCCCGGCCAGGTTCACGCCAGTATGGAGGAAGTGCAATACCTGCTCGAATCCGTGCGGCGCCGCTTCCCGCGAGCCGCAGTTTCGGCTGAACAAATCCGTTACGCCTACGCCGGCGTGCGTCCGTTGCCTTTCGTCGGCGATGACAACCTCTCGGCCATTACCCGCCGCCACTTCCTCCACGATCACCGCGAGGACGGCGTGGCGCAGATGATTTCCGTAATCGGCGGCAAGCTGACCACTGCCGCCAGCCTGGCCCGCGAGTGCGCCCGGAAGATTGGAATTGACGCGGAGGAGCCGCGTGGGACAACGTTCATTCCGGGCGGCGAAGATTTTCACGCTCTGCTTCAGGAGTGGGCAAGCATAGCTGCGGCGGAGGCCGGCATCTCCGTCGAAAGCGCCCGCGCCATTGGCTCCTGGCATGGGCCCGGGCGGATTGGCATCGCTCAGCTCGCCAAAAACGATGACCGTATGCGCCAGCCCCTCTGTCCGCACACCCACCACATCGTGGCCGAGGCGGCCAATGCGTTTGCCTGCGAGGGTGCGCAGACTCTCTCCGACGTCCTGTTGCGCCGGGTGCCTGTGGCCCTGGATGGTTGCTGGTCGGAAGAATGCTCGGCGCAAGCGGCCCAGCGCATCGCCAGTGCCCTGGGCTGGTCGGACCTGCGGATGGGCACGGAGCGCGAGGCATTCGACGCCGAGCGCGCCGCTTTTTTGCAGAGGCCCCCGATGCGCGTGCCCGCCTCAAGGTAAAGCGGAGCATCTGTTTTTCGGTTTCTTTTCTTACAGCGAGACGCAACAGGTTGCGTCTCTCCCCTTCCCCGATGTGGTTTGCACTTCGCTCGCGGTAGAAACGTGCCGGCAACGTCCCGGGTTCAACCGCCGGCTGACGTGACCAGCATCTCAGGATCGTCGGACACAATCCCATCCACTCCGCCTGCGGTAAATCGCCGCACATCTTCCTCACGGTTCACAGTCCACAGCACCACCTTCTTCCCTGCCCCGTGCAGGTCCTCGATCAGCTCTTTACTGGCCAGCCGGTGATTAGCAAACACGAAGCTCACCGGCAGCTTCGGCCACTGGGCCAGCTGGCGGGTGTTTTCGCAGATCAATCCCAGCGGAATGTCTTCGTCTTTTTGGCGGAACGTGTTCAGCACGTCGGGCAGAAACGATGACACCACGAACCTTGCCGGCGGGCTATCGCGCAGCAGGCGCAGCACAGAGTTTTCCAGCCCGTCCACCTTGAGCTCAAGGTCAAGAAAGGCGCGTCCGCCGTAAACCTGCAGGACGTCTTGCAGACAGGGCAGCGCCAGCTGCTCGTGGGTAAGGGAGCGCCGCTGGGTTAAAGGCAGTCGCGGCACTACCCGCTCTTCCCAGCGCTGCTGCAGCTCGGAATAAGTGTTGCCCGCTACTTCCAGGCCGCACACCCGGGGGTCGTGCACCACTACCAGCTGACGGTCCCTGGTGCAGCGAACATCGAATTCGAAGCCGTCGCACCCGGCCTGCAGCGAACGGTCGAAGGCGGCAAGAGTATTTTCCGGAAGATGGGGCAGGCGGGCGCCCCGATGGCCCAGCAGCAGCGGGCGCTCAGTCCAGGTCAAAGTCGCGGATGGGCTTGCCCGTATCAGGCGATTCCTTCGCCCTCTTCACGGCTTCCTGAAACTTTTTCTCCAGCAGGTCGGCCTGGTGCTTCTGCGCCTCCACCGACTGGCGAAACACCGATTCGCGGCGGCTGTCCTGCTCCTTCATGGCGCGCGCCGCCTCCTCGATGTCGTTGAAGGTCTTTGGCACCTTGGCGGCGGTGTGGGCGATGACCGCCTGCGTTTCCGGGTCCACCTTCAGCACCGCATTGCAGCACGGGCAAGTGACTTCAAAGGCCGAGGACGCCTTGGCTGCCTTGGGCATAGGCTGATGATACCGCAAAACCGGTAGTTGGTAGCCGGTAGTTCGTGGCTAGACGCTAGAAGCGACCAGTAGCTGATAGCCGCTGTATTCCAAGACCCAACTACTAACTACCAGCTACTAACTTCCTCTTTTTCACAGATACACGACCTGGTGATCGGGGCAGCTACTGCCCGCAGTCTCGTATAGCCGCTCCAGCAACTCCATCCCGTGCCGGGCGAGGAAGGCTACGCCGGCGATTTCCCGCTCCTGCAAATTCTTATGGGGGAAGAGGAGATTGCTCAGCAGTCTGCCGTGGCGGTCGAGCACCTCGCTGCGCATCAGTTCGGCGCGCGCCGCCTTTCCCTGCAGCCCATCCAGTTGGTAGCGCATCTTGGAGCCCGCGCGCTGGGCGGCATCCACTAAAGTGGGGTCCAGGCGAGCGAGCGAGCTTTCAATCCGCGCCAGGCAGGCCTGCAGGGACTCGGCCGCGGTTTCGAAAGCCGCCTTCAAATCAGCCGGCAGCGCCCGTTCGGCCAGCAACTCGCGCAGCCGCTCCGGACCATGAAATACGTCTGTCAGCTTCAGGTGGTAGCGCTCCAGCAGGCTCGCTGCTTTGGGTTCGACCAGGGTGGCGCTGAAGCGCGGCACAGCCGGCGTCACCCGCCCGAGAAGCTTTTCGTAGACCACCGCCGCCTGGGCGAAGTAGGCGCATTCCGCCGGACCGCCGGTATAGGCGAGCGTGGGCAGCAGGTAGTCCTGCACCACCGGCCGCAGCAGCACGTTGGCGCTGAAGTGTTGCGGCTCGGCATCTATGCGCCGCAACAGCTCCTCGCGCCCGAGTTTCTCCTGCCCGATGCGGAAGCCCGCCGGCCGAGCCACCCCATTTCCGCGATGGATCACCACACGTGAGCCGTTCTCAATCGTGAACAAAAGAGTGGAGAGTTCAGTGACTTTGACCTGGTCGTGGTAGCCGGAGGAGAGCAGCTCGCGGTCGCGCTCCAGCAGCGCCTGGTCGAGCTCGTCGGCGCGTTCAACGGCGGCGCGATAGATGGGCTGGGCCAGCGCGTGCAATTCGGGGTCGGAAGCGTCCAGCATGATGACGCCCCAGCGCCCCACTAGCGCGCTGAACAGTTTGGCGAAGGCGCTGCCCAGGGTTTCGCCTGGCTGGTAACAGCGGCGCAAGAGATCGGTAATTTCGGAGTCGCCCAGCGCGGCCGCCGCATCCTCCAGCGGCTGGCGAATTTCCTCCCCCAAACGAATGTCGCCCACCGGAGCGTCGCGCGCGCCCAGGGTGGGAGTCGTCAGCCGCACCAAGGAGCCGTCGCTTGCCAGCAGCGTGGCATGGTTGATTTCCGCCAGGTCGTGATCCTCGGTGGCCAGCCAGAAAACAGGGACGCACTCCGCTCCCAGTTCTGTGGCCTTCTCCGCCAGGCGGATGGCGCCCAGAGCTTTGAAGATGGCGAACAGCGGCCCGCCCAGCAGCCCGACCTGCTGCCCGGTGACCACGCAACTAGCTCCGGCGCGCAGCCGGCCCAGATTTTTGAGGGCTTCGGCAGAGGCTCCCCAGGCGCGATTCTGCCTCTCCAGGATGGCAGTCACTTTTTGCCGCAGTCTGGAGTCATAGCGGATGGTCTCAGCTTCCTGCGGGGCCCACTGCGCCAGGTCCGGGGATCGCGGGAAAAATTGCCGGACTTTGGGATAGCTGTAGAGCAAGTCGGTGAACAGAGGAGTGGTGTGCGGAATGAGCGTGAAGGGCAGACACTCCGTGCGCACTAGCGGCTCTCCTGGCAACGGATTGGCATAAGGCAAGGACACTATCCTAGTGGCCCCCGCGAGGAGACCATTCTACAGGCCATGAGTGAATCAGATGACGCGCACGGCGTTAGGATGCGGAAAAGCGGGAACCAGGAGTCAGGAGTCCGGCCTCAGAAATCGGTTCATAAGTAGTTGGTAGCTGGTAGTTAGTACTTGGTACCCCCACTCGCATCGGCTCCCAAGACCAACTACCAGCTACGGCTACCAGCTACCTCGCTGGCCGCTGGCAACTGCTTCTCCGCATCCCCCGTAACCTCCACCGCATCTAATCAATTGACTTTCAACCGCTTACGACCTAGATTGGAAGTGGTTCTTTGCATGGCTGCTCCCCGCTTTGTGGCGGGGATCCTCACTATGGGGGCGTCACGGCTTCGACGGGGATGCTTGTGGCCAAGAGGCATGCCGGGGTGCACACACCCGTAATCGCGTGCAAAACTAGAAATGCCACTCCACAAATGGCATACGCTGCTTAATTAATTAAGTAGCCGTCCTCCACCGCTTCGCCTGCGGGCGGGGGAAGGGCGTCGCACAGCAGGCTGGCTGGTGAGGCCAGGCCCGAGCCCCACCGGCGAGATTATCGGGCTAGCGGCTCGCGTGTCTTGTCGGTTCTGAGCGCGGGCGGCGAAAGGTTACCCCAGGGGGCTTTCGGGCCCGATGGGGCCCTCGGAACTCGACTAAGCATGTAGTCTCTTGACCAGTAACATCTGCGGACGCGGGTTCAACTCCCGCCGCCTCCACCAAATCTTCTATAAACTTCCCTTGGCATGCGAGGTTCTTCGCTGCGCTCAGGATTTCGCCCTGCAGCGTGCAGTGTTCTGCCGTCGCCTCTGCTCACTTGCCTTCATGATTTCGCTCATGTCCGCCGCGGGCCGAATCTCGAAAAAGTTGCCGTACTTCAGGGCCGGATGCTGCGCCATCAACTGCACCGCATGATTCATGTCCCGCGCCTCCAGCACGAGAATGCCGCCCAGTTGTTCCTTGGTTTCCACATAGGGACCGTCCGTAGTTGCGACTTTGCCGTTCTTCCAATACAGGGTCAAGGCGGTTTCCGGAGGCTGCAGCGCTTCTCCACCAGCCCAATGCCCGTTGGCGCGAAGATGGTCGTCGTATTCAAAGCATGTGTCGAACATCGCCTG
>DASVBI010000210.1:0-3140 GCA_036375915.1 Terriglobales bacterium
AGAGCACGAATGTCCGGCCGGGAACGGTACACGTTGTCCCGCCCGGTCACGAAGATGGCGGCTTCGTCTACGGCAAACGACTCCACCACGTAAGCGGGAAGAGCATTGAGCAATTCGACGACGTTGTCGGCAATAAGCAGCTTCTGGCTGAAAGAGTACAGCCGTTCCACTTCGCGCCGGCGGCGGTTGGCTTCCGCAGCCTGGCGGCGGGCACGCTCAGCCAACTGGCTGGCAATGATCGCGGTCACAAGGAAGGCGCCCAGGGCGATCCAGTTCTGCGGATCGGCAATGGTAAAGGTTCCGACCGGCGGCAGAAAATAGAAATTGAAGACCGCGGTGGCCAGGATCGCCATGAATACCGCGTAGCGCAGTCCCCAGGTGGCGGAAACCGCCAGGATGGCGAGCAGAAAACTGAGGGCCACGGTGGTGGGATTGACGTGCACCACCAGCCGGTAAAGCGGCACGAGAAGGATAACGATTGCCGCGGCGATAAGGAATCGTACCGGCCTGGAGAGACCCTGCTTCACGCCCGCATTGTAGCTGACATCGACAATTGCCAGCTGCTGCCTCAGAATAGGCGCCATGACGCAGAAGAGCGCGGAGCAGTGGCTGGCCGAGACCGCCCCCGAGAAAAGGGAGGGCGTTTTCAAACTGTTTCTGGGATACGCGCCCGGCGTCGGCAAGACTTACAACATGCTCAGCGAGGCCATCCGCCGGCACAGCCGGGGTGAGGATGTGGTGGTGGGCGTCATCGAGACGCACGGACGCAAGCCGATTACGGAATTGGCGGCCCGACTGGATGCTGTTCCGCGCCGCAAGGTGGAATACAAGGGCACCATTTTCGAAGAGATGGACGTGGATGCCATCCTGGCTCGCCGTCCACAGGTGGTGGTGGTAGACGAACTCGCGCACACCAACATCGAAGGCAGCAAGCATAGCAAGCGCTACCAGGACGTGATGGAGCTACTGGACCACAAAATTGACGTTCTCTCCACCATGAACGTGCAGCACATCGAGAGTTTGGGACCCACGGTGCAGCGCATAACCGGGGTGCCGGTGCGCGAGGCCGTCCCGGACTGGGTGGTCCAGCGCGCGGGCGAGATCGTCATGGCTGACCTCACACCCGAGGCCCTGCAGACTCGCATGCGTCGCGGTGACGTTTATCCCAAAGAACGCATCGAGCGTTCCCTGACCAACTTTTTCCGGCTCGGCAACCTCATTGCGCTGCGCGAGCTGGCGCTGCGCCAGGTGGCCCAGGCGGTGGACAAGACGCTGGAATCCTATCTGGCAGCGGAGCGGCTGGAGCGCAATCCCGCGGTGCGGGAGCGCATAGCCGTGTGCATCAGCTCGAACCCCGCCGCTCAGTACCTGATTGCCCGGGGGGCGCGCATGGCGCAGGCCATGGATGCGGATTTTTATGTGATGTATGTGGATATCGGCGTCGATAATTCCCCGGAAGACCGGCGCACTCTGGAGGACAATGTCCGCTTTGCCGAGAACCTGGGGGCTGCCGTGGTGCGGCGGCAGGGAAAGAGCGTGGCCGAGCAGGTGGCCGCCTTCGTGCGCGAAGCCCATATCACGCAGGTGGTATTCGGCCGTTCCGCGAGTTCGGGCTGGCGCAAGTATCTTTACCTCTCTGCCATCCACAAATTTCTGCGCGATGCCCCGCCCGTGGATGTGCACATCGTGACCCAGGAAAGCAAGTGAGCGAGCACCGGCGCATTCTTGTGGTGGATGATGAACCGCAGATCACGCGCGTGCTGCGCACCAGCCTTTCGTCGCAGGGTTACGACATTCGCGTAGCTAACGACGGCGAGACCGCGCTGGAAATCCTGCGGGACTGGATGGCGGACCTGGTCATTACCGACCTGGCTATGCCCAACATGGACGGGCTGGAGTTGTGCCGCAGGTTGCGGAGCAAATTGCAGGTTCCCATTGTTGTTCTGTCGGTCCGCGGCGAAGAAAGAATCAAGGTGCAGGCGCTTGACGCCGGGGCGGACGATTATGTAACTAAGCCGTTCGGGATGAGCGAGCTGCTGGCAAGGGTACGGGCCAATCTGCGGCGCGCGCCAGCGGCCGAGCCCAGCAGCGGCGGGGTTATCGAGGTGGGCGATTTTCGCATTGACCTGGACGCGCATGCAGTCGTGGTGCGCGGGCGCGAAGTGCACTTGACGCCCAAGGAATTCGAGCTGCTGGTTTATCTGGCGCGGCACCCGGGAAAGGTGCTTACCCATCGCGCGCTGCTGACGGCGGTGTGGGGAGCGAACAGCATGGAACAGCCGGAATACCTGCGCGTGTTCATCGGCCAGCTAAGAAAAAAAGTGGAACCTGATTCGGCATCTCCGCGTTACCTTCAGACCGAACCCTGGGTAGGATATCGCTTCGATCCCGGGGAGTGACCGCTCAATCCCTGGCACGCCGGCCAACACCTTCTTTTGCTCAGTGTCGCAGCCCCCCAGAAAGCAAACATCTTTATGACTTCTTTAGCCCTTCCTTAGACCAGTTTTATGCTGTTTCCTTTCCAATAATCAGGAAGGAGTCGGATTCCGCAAAGTAACATGCATGACCTGGCGATGGTAGCGGCAACAATCGCGTTTCTCCTCGTCGCGCTCGCATATGTGCGATTTTGCGACCGAGTGAGCTAGCAGAATTTCTATGAATCTGGAGACTTTCATCCTGCTCACCGCCAGCGTCCTGCTGTTGGTGTACCTGGCCTACGCCATGCTCCGGCCGGAAAGATTCTGAGATGACCGCCAACGGCTGGTTCCAAATCGCGATTTTTCTGCTCCTGGTGCTGGCGCTGACCAAGCCGCTGGGCATTTTCATGACCCGGGTGTTCAACCGCGAGCGGACATTTCTGGACCCCGCGCTGCGGCCGGTGGAACGGCTGATTTACCGCCTAACCGGGGTACAGGAAGAGCGGGAGATGGGATGGAAGGAATATGCGGTCTCGGTGCTGCTGTTCAGCAGTGTTTCCATGCTGGTGCTGTATGCGCTGCAGCGCCTGCAGGCGGTGTTGCCATTTAACCCGCAAAAGCTGGGCGGGGTGGCGCCGGACCTGGCGTTTAACACTGCCGCGTCCTTCACCACCAACACCAACTGGCAGGCGTACACGCCGGAAACCACCATGAGTTATTTCA
>DASVBI010000431.1:0-4180 GCA_036375915.1 Terriglobales bacterium
TATCGCATTGCGACCAACCTGGCGGTGAATCACGCCCGCGACACGCGCCACGAGCGGCCGGAAGTCAGCGTGAGCCTGGACGAGGCCGACGCCGAAACCGGGCTCATGCCGGACCTGCCCGATGGCGCGCCCAACGTGGAGGAGAACATTCTCCGCCGGGAGCGGCTGGCGGCTATACGCGGCCATGTGCAGGCTTTGCCGGAACGGCAGCGCATGGCGGTGATCATGCATAAATACCAGGGCATGGATTACCGGCAGATCGCGGAGGTGCTGCACCTGAGCGAATCCGCGACCAAGTCGCTTCTGTTTCGCGCCTACGAGAGTTTGCGCGAAAAGCTGAAAGATTTTGTTTAGGTTGGCGAATATGAATTGCAATGGAGTACGTGAATTTCTACCCGATGTGGCGAGCGGGGTCGCCGCCGCTTCGGCCGAGACGCAGGCCCACCTGCGCGAGTGCCCGCAGTGCGCGACCCAGTTGGAAACTCTGCGCCGCACCCTGGCCGTGCTCGAGGAGTGGGAAGCGCCCGAGCCTTCACCCTATTTTGAAACGCGGCTCTACGCCCGCCTGCGCGAGGAGATGACGGCCGCTCCGGCCCGCGGCTGGCTGGGATGGCTGCGCAAGCCCGCGCTCGCCGGGTCGCTGGCAGCGCTGTTCTTTGTGGGCGTCAGCCTCTTCCTGGGCAACCAGACCTTGAACAACAGCCCCAGCGCGGTTACCTCCTGGGAAATGAATGTCACCGCCCAGCCTGGCAGCGCGGTGGGCGACTTGCAGGCTCTGGACAAGAATCACGACCTCTATGCTGATTTCGACGTGCTCGATCAGCTGGAAGTGCAGCAGCAAGAAGTAACTCCTTAACAGGCCGCGGTTCGATGGCGAAGTCGAACCCGGTCTGCCGGTAGAAACGGGGATGGCGGGTTGCAGAGTATCAGTAAATTGATGGCGCTGGCGGGCCTGCTCCTGGGCCTTGGCCTGCAATCCCAACTGGCCGCGGCGCAGGGCAAGCCGGCCTCCGCAGTCGCGCCGCCGGCCTCACCGGCACACCCCGCCGCTGCCGTTCACCCCGGCGCTCACCCTCACCGCCCCATCCATCATGCCGGCGACTGGCTGCGCAAGTACAAGGACCTGCCTCCCGACCAGCAACAGAAGGCCCTGGAGAACGACCCCCAGTTCCGCAAGCTGCCGCCTGACCGCCAGGTTCTGCTGCAGCAGCAATTGCGGCGCTTCAGCGCGCTGCCGCCGCAGAAGCAGAAGATCATTCTGCAGCGCATGGAAACCTGGGAACACCTGACCGAGGCGCAGAAAAAGGCAGCCAAGACGGTATTCACCAAGATCCGGCAGTTGCCGCCGCCGCGCCGCAAGCTGATGGCGGGCGCCATTCGCGACCTGCGCAAGATGGACCCGCAGCAACGCGAGCAGGCGCTGGACTCCGCCGAGTACCACAGCAAGTTTTCCAACCAGGAGCTTGACCTGCTCAAGGGCGTGCTGAAGCTGCCCCTGGCTCCGGTGCGCGCCGAAAACCAGCAGCCACCGGCGCCCGCCGCCGCCCAGCCGCAATAGCGGTTCCCAGTTGTCAGTTCTCAGGTCTCAGTCGTCAGTTCTCAGTCGTCAGTTCCCAGTCGCCAGCAGTCTCCAGTTGCGGCTCAACCCGAAAGTAGACTGCTAGTGGAAATGAATCTCGAACGCGGGAAAAAGCGGCACAGTGGTCAAACCAACTGACAACTGGTAACTGACCACTGACAACTGCTTTCAGTTCATCGTCGCCAGATTGCGGCGAATGGAGAGCGCAGTCTGGCGGATTTCGTCGGCGTCCGAAGCGTCGGGCGACATCTTCAGATAGACCTCCAGGTCCTCGGCGGCACCCCGCATCTGGCCTAGGCTGTAGCGCAGCAGCGCCCGCTGCTTCACGTCTTCGGGGGAACGCGGATAAATCACCAGCACCAGGTCCACGATGGGCAGCGCTTTGCGGAAGTTGCGGCCGGCCATGTACACAGCTTTCAGGTTGTTGAGGATGCGGGTGAGCATCTGCCGCCGGCTCACCGACATGAGGAACTCGGGCTGGAAGGGCACTTGCCCGGCATAGATTTCGTTCAGCCGCCGCTGGCAATCCTTCATGGAAAGGATGTTGCCGCAGTTGAAGGCGTCAATCAGCACCTGCCGGCCTTCGATGTCGTAGTGCTTGAGCAGAAAGTGCCCCGGCATGCCCACGCCAAACAGGGGAAAACCGATGCGCCGCGCCACTTCCATGTAGATCAGGGCCAGGGTAATGGGAATGCCCAGGCGGCGGTCGAGCACGTCATTGACAAAAGAGTTGCGCGGGTCGTAGTAGTCTTCGCGGTTGCCGCGCAGCCCTTCTTCCTGGAAAAGCGCGGTGTTGAGGGCGTAAATGGTCTGCGCGGTGTCGCCCACGTCGCGAATGCGGCGCTCGACGCGCTCCGCCAGCGCGTCTACCCGCGTCACGTAAGAATCAATGTCCAGCTCGGGATACTCGGTGCGGGCCACGGTAAGCGCAGCGCGCAACAGGTCAATGCGCTCGTCGTCAATGTCCTGCCCCACCAGGCTTGCGAAAACATCGGCAAGCTCGCCGGTACCCCGCTGCTCGGCCATCCTGCTATGGTACCAAACCCAGGCTGCGATCGGGCATCCGCTCCG
Organism: Terriglobales bacterium; assembly: GCA_036375915.1. Taxonomy (GTDB): domain Bacteria; phylum Acidobacteriota; class Terriglobia; order Terriglobales; family Acidobacteriaceae; genus JAICWP01. The sequence goes on from DASVBI010000431.1 coordinate 2,651, forward strand.
GAATCTGAACGGGCCTGTGCAGCCGGTGCAGAAAGTTGCAGCCGGTGTGCAAAGAAGCGGTCAGCACTCAGCTCGCGAACACCAGGCAATTAGCAATCAGCACTTGGCACTTAGCCAGACACGCGCATGCCCCGGTTTACCCCGGCGTCATCCTGAACAGTCTCAGCCGTGAAGGATCTCGCGCGAATGGGTACCGCCTCCGACGGGTAAATGCTAAGTGCTAAATGCCGAGTGCATCATGTTTAATGGCTGAATGCTGAGCTGATTGCTTCTGCCCTCTTACCTGAAAATATTCTTCAGCAGAAAAAGCAGATTCGCCGGCCGCTCGGCCAGGCGCCGCATCAGGTAGGGGTACCACTCCGTGCCGAAGGGAATATAGACCCGCATGCGCCAGCCCTCGCGCACCAGCTTCTGCTGCAGGTCGCGGCGGATGCCGTAGAGCATTTGGAATTCGAACGACTCCGGCGCAATTTTCTCCTGCCGGGCAAAGCTGGTGGCTGCCTCAATCATGCGCGGGTCGTGCGTGGCAATGCCGTGATAAATCCCGCTCTTGAGCAGCATCTTGGTCAGCTTCACGTAATTGGCGTCCACTTCTGATTTCTTCTGGTAGGCGATTTCCGGCGGCTCTTTGTAGGCGCCCTTGCACAGGCGAACGCGGATGCCTGCCGCCAGCAACTTGTCCACATCCTGCTCGCTGCGGCGCATGTAGGACTGGATGACCGCGCCCACCACGCCGGCGTTTCCCGGCTGCCGGTGCAGTTCGTGCACGAAGTCGAGGGTGCGCTGGGTGTAAGGCCAGCCCTCCATGTCCACGCGCACGAAATTACGCGGGTTGCCGGCGGCGGCTTGCGCCACCAGGCTGCTCACCAGTTCCCGCGCCAGCCCTTCCTCCACATCCAGTCCCATGTGCGTAAGCTTGACGCTGACGTTGGCCTGCAGCTTGCGCTTTTCAATCTCCTGCAGCAGTTGGTGGTAAACCTGGGCGCTGCGCCGCGCCTCCTCGGCGTTGCTGACGTTCTCCCCCAGGTTGTCCAGGCTCACTCCCATGCCCAACTGGTTGACTCTGCCGGCCGCGGCCAGCGCTTCTTCTATTGTGGTTCCGGCGACAAAGCGCCGCGACATGCGCAGCCCCACGATGGAGCGTTCCGCCAGGGCCCGCATCGGGCGATTTTCAGAGAGCCCGATCAGCAGCGCTCTCAGCACGCGGCCTCACCATAAACGAGCATGTCCGGCGCAGGATTCAGACGGGCGGGTTCGAGTTGCGGACAGGGCATAGGCGACCGAATGTTTTATCACACGCCGCCCCTGCGGTCAGCTATGACGGTGGTCACAAGGGGCTGTTACCGCGTCACCACCGGAGTCCGCTCGCGCCGGCTGCCGGAACCAGGCAATACCGCCCGCGCCTGTCCGGCTTAGGCCTCCAGCAGCAACACGGCGATTCCACAGCCCAAGCCTAGGGCCGTGGAAAATTAGCGTCGGGCAAAGCCGTACAATTGCCGGCGAACTTTGAGGACGGCCCATGACCCCACT
>DASVBI010000391.1:0-8865 GCA_036375915.1 Terriglobales bacterium
GCGGAGACCGCCAGCTAGCTAGCCAGGCAGTCAGCTACTCAGCCTGGCTTCTTCCCGCGCCGCGTAGTGCGATTCCACGTAGTCGTTGAGGATGGAGATAAATTCGGCCACGATCTTGTCGCCGCGCAGGGTAGTCATCAGGCGGCCGTCTACAAACACTGGCGCTTTGGGCTCCTCGAAGGTGCCGGGCAGGGAAATGCCGATGTGCGAGTGCTTGGATTCCCCCGGGCCGTTGACCACGCAGCCCATAACCGCCACCTTCAATTCCTCCACGCCGGGATAGCGCTGCTTCCACACCGGCATCTGCTGGCGCAGGTAGGACTGGATCTGCTCCGCCATCTCCTGGAAGAAGGTGCTGGTGGTGCGGCCGCAACCGGGGCAGGCGGTCACCTGCGGGGTGAAGCTGCGAATGCCGAGCGATTGCAGGACTTGCTGCGCCACCAAAACTTCTTCGGTGCGGTCGCCGCCGGGCGCGGGCGTAAGTGAAACCCTGATGGTGTCGCCGATGCCTTCCTGCAAAAGCACGCCCAGCGCGGCCGTGGATGCCACAATGCCCTTCATGCCCATTCCTGCCTCGGTGAGCCCGAGGTGCAGCGGGTATTGGCAGCGCGCCGCCAGGCTGCGGTATACGTCAATCAGGTCCTGCACGCCGCTGACCTTGGCGCTGAGGATGATCTGGTCGCGGCGCAGGCCGTACTGCTCCGCCTTGGCGGCGGAATTCAGCGCGCTGACCACCATAGCCTCCATGGTCACGTCGCGCGCGTCCTTGGGTTCGTCGAGGCGCGAGTTCTCGTCCATCATGCGGGTAAGCAGCGCCTGGTCGAGCGAGCCCCAGTTCACCCCGATGCGCACCGGCTTGTCGTTCTGGACAGCCACTTCGACCATGGTGCGGAAGTTGTCGTCGTCCTTGCGGCCCACGCTCACGTTGCCGGGATTGATGCGGTATTTGGCCAGCGCCCGGGCGCATTCTGGAAATTTCTTCAGCAGAAGATGGCCGTTGTAGTGGAAGTCGCCGATGATGGGCACGCGCACGCCCTGCTTATCCAGGCCATCCACGATGTGGGGAACGGCGGCGGCAGCGGCCTCGTTGTTAACGGTCACGCGCACCAGTTCGGAGCCGGCGCGGGCCAGGGCGGCAACCTGTTTGATGCTGCCGGGAATATCGGCCGTATCGGTGTTGGTCATGGACTGGACCACGACCGGGGTGTCACCGCCGACCCGCACGGCGCCTATGTTGCAGGTGTAAGTCTTTCTGCGCTGGGTAGTTGCCATCCCAAGGCTAGTTTAGCATGCGCTCCACCCTAAGCTGCTTCCTGGATCGAGTGTTTCGGAAGGGCGCGGCTTCAGCCGCGCCGCACGCTGTCCCGTTCCTCTGTCATCCTGAGCGAGCGCGACCGATCCCGCTTTGCGGGAGCGGGAGCGCGAGTCGAAGGGACCTTGCGTTTCACCCGATCATGCCATCAGCAGGTCCTTCGCCGCGCTCCCGCGCTGCGCTTGGTCGCACGTCTCAGGATGACAAAAATGACAAAGGGGTAAGGCAAAGCGCAGTTGAAGCTGCGCCCTTCCGAAAGCTGAAAGCTCTTAAGGCAGCCTCTGCGCCAGGCCCGGCAGCGTCTTCACCAGGTCGTTATAAATCACCACCACAAAGAACAGCACCAGGAAGAGGAACGCCATCTGGTAGACGCGTTCTTTTACGTGCAGGCTGATGTCGCGGCCCATAAGGCTCTCTATCAGCAGCATCAATATGACTCCGCCATCGAGGATGGGGATGGGAAACAGGTTGAAGATGCCCAGGTTCAGGCTGATGGCCGCGGTCAACTCCAGCAGCGGCGACAAACCTTGGCGCGCGGCCTCGCCGGAGGCGCGGGCAATGCCGATGGGGCCCTCCATTTGCCGCATGGAAACCTGGCGGCGGACCATCTTCTCCACCAACTCCAGGATGAGGGCGGAACTCTTCTTGTTGTCCTGCCAGGACTGGCTGATGGCCGCCGGGAAAGACAGTTGCGTGACCTCCTCGGGCTCGCAGCTTATGCCGATGCGCCAGCGCGGTTCGTCCTCGCCCGGAACCGATACCAGTTCCGGCTTAATGGTCAGGTTCAGCTGCTTGCCGCCGCGCAAGACGGTAAAAATCGCAGGCTTGCCTTTGTTGTCCTGCAGAATCTGGATGATGGCCGGCACCGAGCGCACCGCCGTGTTATCCACCGCGATAATCTTATCGCCCAGTTTCACGCCCGCCTTATCGGCCGGCAGCCCATGCTCCAGCGAAGTCACAAAATTGGGCTGGTCGGGCACAAAGCCCGCGCTGCCATATTCATCCGGCCCGGTGGGTTCGGGAACAATCGTCTTGGTTAAAGTCTGATCGCCACGCCGGAACTCAATCCGCACCGGCTGGTTGGGGCTGAGCACCATCCGTGGAATCACTTGCTGCCAGGTGGGATTGAGCTGGCCGTCATCTATGCGGACAATGGTGTCCCCGGGCTGAATGCCGGCTTTCGCGGCCGGCGAATCCTTGATCACGTATCCCACCAGCGCCGGCTTGTTGGCCCAGATCGGCCGCGAAAAGCTCACCATGTACACTCCCGTGAGCAGGGCAATAGCCAGAAAAATGTTCATGAACGGGCCGGCAATGGCGATGATGAAGCGCTGCCAGCGGGGGTGGGAGAGGAACTCTCCGGGGTCCCCCGTGCGCGGCTCCATGGGATTTTCGCCCGACATGCGCACGTAGCCGCCCAGGGGAATCGCGCTGATGCGGTAGTCCGTATCCCCTTTGCGCCAGCCCAGCAGCCGGGTGCCAAAGCCGATGGAGAACACCTCCACCCGCACCCCGAACATCTTGGCCGTTATGTAATGCCCGAATTCATGAATCAGAATCATGAATCCCAGCACTGCGGCTGTGGCGACCACTGCTAACAGGAAGCCGTTCATAGACTTAGGAAACTACTCTCCGTGGTGGATTGCGGAAGCCGTCCACGGCAATGGGGAGTTGCTGCGGGACAGGTACTGCACCCGTTTCTTGGCGGCGGTGCGTGCCTCTGCGTCCGTTAATAGTATCTCATTTATAGATTCAGGTTTGCGGTTTTCAGTTTCACCAAGAACATACTCGATGGTCTCGGGAATCTGGTCAAAGCGAATGCTGCCGTCTAGAAATGCGGCTACGGCGACCTCGTCCGAAGCGTTGAGCGCAATAGTCTTAGCACCACCTGCCCGGGCCGCTTCGTAGGCCAGCCGCAAACAAGGGAACTTTTCCATATCGGGAGGAGCAAAGTCGAGGTGCCGCAGGTCCATGACCGGGAAGCGCAGGCTGGAAAAGATGCGCTCCGGGTAAGTCAGGGCATACAGAATGGGCAGCCGCATGTCGGTGACCGAGAACTGAGCCAGAATGCTGCCATCCACGAATTCCACCATGGAGTGGATGGTGGACTGGGGGTGAACGATGACCTTTACCTTCTCCGGCGGTACTCCGAACAGGCGGCAGGCCTCGATCACTTCAAAGCCCTTATTCATCAACGTGGCGGAATCAATGGTAATACGCTGGCCCATCTTCCAGGTGGGGTGGTTGAGAGCCTGTTGCACTGTAATTGAGGCAAACGCCGACTTGGGAGTGTTCAGAAAGGGTCCGCCGGAGGCGGTCAGCCAGATGGCCTCCACTTCCTCCATGCGCCCCCCGCGCAGGCACTGATGCACGGCATTGTGCTCGCTGTCTATGGGAAGCAGCGGCTTAGCGTGGCGGCGGGCCTCGGCGGTGAGAAGCTCGCCGGCGGCTACCATGCATTCTTTATTGGCCAAGCCCACGCTTTTGCCCGCCTGAACTGCCGCGTAGGTGGCTTCCAGGCCGGCCACCCCAACAATGGCGCTGACCACAAAATCCACCTCCGGGTGTATGGCTGCCTGCACCGCGCCGGGGGAGCCGTAAACGACCTCGATCTCGCGCAAGCCATCGCCCCGCAGGCGGGAGCGCAATTGGTCAGCATCTGCCGCGCTGGCCATCGAAATTATGCGCGGACGCCACCGCCGCGCCTGCTCATAGGCGGCTTCCAGGTTCCTGCCCGCCGCCAGGGTGAGCACGCGAAAGCGCTCGGGATAGGACTCGACAATAGAGAGCGTGCTGCGCCCTATGGAGCCGGTGGAGCCCAGGATGGCGAGGTTCTTCATGAGCTTTGAGTAGTCTAACAACCTGGCTGTCAGCTTTCAGCTATCAGCTAAACCGACCGCAAGCTGACAGCTGATAGCTGACGGCTGATAGCTATGACAACACCCGCAAAGCGGCATAAAACCAGATTACGGGCGCCGCCAGCAGCAGCGCGTCAATGCGGTCCAGCATGCCGCCATGGCCGGGCAGCAGAGCTCCTGAATCCTTGACCCCGGCGCCGCGCTTGATCAGCGATTCCACCAGGTCCCCCAGTTGTGCGGCCACGTTAATTGCCGCCGAGAGGAGCAGAATGGTCGCCAGGGGCCAGGGTTGCAGGGCAAAATAGCCGTCCCGCCGCTCAATCAGATGCGCCTGCAGCAGCGCCGAACTGATGGGCTGCGCGTTCGCCAGAAAGGCCCAGCCCACCGCCAGGCTGCCCAGCATGGAGCCTACGGCTCCCTCCCAGGTCTTCTTGGGGCTGACTCGCGGCGTCATGCGGTGCCTGCCAAACGCGCGGCCCACGAAGTAGGCCGTGGTATCACCTGCCCACACCACCAGCAGCACATACACCAGCAGGATCGCGCCCGCCCACTGCTGCCGCACCTGCACCAGAAGCCCCAGGGGGAGCGCGACATAGCCAAAGGCAAAGGCGGAAGCAGCGGCGGCGGGCAGCGCGGTGCTGAAATCAGCGCGCGCCATGCCGATCACCAGAAACACAAATGGCGCCAGCGCCGCGGAGAAGCCCATCGCGATCATGAAGCTGGCGGTGGCGATCAGCGGCTTGCCGCTCATCCCATTCAGCGCCAGGAAGAGAAACAGCAGGGCCGCATAAACGTAGGTGGGCTTCCACAGCGGCTGCACCCGGTAGTGCTGGGAAATCTGCAGAAATTCACGCGTGGTCAGCAGGGCCACCACCGCCACCACCGCCGCGAGCAGCGGCACAGGAGCGCGCAGCACGATCACCAGGACCACGGGGATCAGCACGGCCGCTGTGGCAATGCGTTTCCACGGTCCCGCAGGGCGCTCAGTGTTTGCCGTTGCTATGGGTGACGGCTCCGTTGCCATGTTGAGGGTTGACCAGGCCGCCGTAACGCCGCTCCCGCTTCTGATATTCCGCAATCGCTTCCAGCAGGTGCTGGCCGCGGAAATCGGGCCATAGCGTGGGCGTCACATAGATCTCCGCGTAGGCCAGTTGCCAGAGCAGGAAATTGCTCAGCCGCATTTCGCCGCTGGTGCGGATAACCAGATCAGGATCGGGAAGATTCCGCGTGTACAGGTTGCGAGCAATGGACTGCTCGTCCACCCGCAAGTGATCAATGCCCCCGTTGGAAGCCGCGGCCTTCACCAGCGAATTGAAGGCATCCACCAACTCGCTGCGCGCGCTGTAATTCAGCGCCAGGGTCAGGACCATGCCGCTGTTCTGCCCCGTGGCCGCGCGCGCCCACTGCATGCGTTCCTGCACCTGCGCCGGCAGTTCGTGCTCCCGCCCGATGTACTCCAGCCGTATGTTGTTGCGGTTCAGGGTGGGCACTTCCTGCTTGAGGTAGCGGCGCAGCAAGGTCATCAGGAATCCGACTTCGGTAACCGGCCGCTTCTTCCAGTTTTCTTCGGAAAAGGCGTACAGGGTGACGGCGGGAATGCCGACCCGGGCCGCAGTTTCCACCGTTGAGCGCACCGAGGCCACCCCGGCACGGTGCCCGGCGATGCGCGGCAGATGCCGCCGCCGGGCCCACCGCCCGTTGCCGTCCATAATGATGGCGATGTGTTGTGGGAGCCTTTCCGGGTCAAGCCGCAGATAAATTTCCGCTTCTTTGCGGTCCAGGCCGGCAGGAACCTTTGCTTGCGACAACGATGAAACCTCTTCTGTGTCACGAAGTTACCACACAGGGTGGCATTGTGCAATGAAACGGAAGGGGCAATCGGTAGTTAGTAATCGCTGGCAAGTCCGACATTAGCCGCTGGTGGTTTCGACCCGTTTCCCCGCGCGCAACGCAATTTCAAAGATGACTAACAATAAAACCATACACAAGGCGAACATCAAATAGAACACCCAGTCATCCGGGCCACTATGACCCAGCGACTCAATGCCGGTTGTGCTCTCGAACCATCCCCAGAACGGAGCCGAAATAACCGCTGCCATAAAGCCCATCGGGAACCCCAGCACAACCGCGGCGACCACAATGGCAGAGTGCTTTAAAATGCGATTTGCTTTCATCGCCACCGCAGTATAGCGATCTCTGGCGCCAGCTGTTTGGAATTTCTCGGTGCAGCGGAGCAATCCGCCACAAAGCGAGCAACCATCAACTACTGCACCGCTGCTTCCTCGGGCAGGATGGCCAGCTCCAGCTTCTGCGGCCCGCGGATAACGGTGAGGCGCGCGCGAACACCCACCCGGGCCTCAGTCAGCAGCCGGTGCAGGTCATCCACGCCGGCTATGTGCTTGCCGTCCAGGGCGACCACCAGGTCCGACGGGCGCAACCCGGCTTTTTCCGCCGGACTGCCGCTTTCTACCGAGACTACTGCAATCGCCGACTCCACCGGCAATTCGTGGAAGCGCACCAGACGACGCGGCAGGGGCGCGGTCTGAGCGACCACGCCGATGTAGCTGCGCCGGATGCGGCCATCGCGCAGCAGGCGGCTGGCCACGAACTTGGCGGTATTGATGCCGATGGCGAAGCAGATTCCCTGCGCCGGCAGGATGGTGGCGGTATTTACACCCACCACGCGCCCCTCGGAGGTGACCAGCGGCCCTCCGGAATTGCCGGGATTGAGAGCCGCGTCGGTCTGGATCACATCGTCAATCAGCCGTCCGGTGCGCGAGCGCAGAGAGCGGCCCAAGGCGCTGACCACGCCCGCCGTCACCGAATACTGAAAGCCGAAAGGGTTGCCGATGGCAATCACCAGTTGGCCCACGCGGAGCTGCTGCGAGTCGCCCATTTCGGCGGCCAGCAGAAGCGGCGCGTCAATGCGGATCACCGCCAGGTCGGTGGCCGCGTCGTCGCCGATCGCCACCGCGGGGAAGCGCCGGCCATCAGAGAGAGAAACCTCAATCCGGCTGGCGCCGTGAACCACGTGGCTGTTGGTCAGGATAAGTCCGTCGGGGGTGAAGATGAACCCCGAGCCGCCGCCGTGGGCCTCCCGTTCCGCTCCGCCCGCACGGCGCTGCACGCGCTGGGTAACCTCGATGTTGACCACCGCCGGGCTGACGCGCTCCGCCGCGCCCACCACCGCCCGGGAGTAGGCGTCGAGCAGGGCGACGTCCTCTGGATGTGGCGTGGCAGGGTTGGGCGAACCCTCCACGCCTTGGCCCCCCAGGGGAGAGGCGATATCGTGAAGCGATTCCAAGTTCATGGGGAAGAGATGCGGCGACGGGTTTCGCGGATTCAAGGACTGCATAAAGCTGTCAGGAGTCGGTGAGGAACCACAAGGTCCCTCGACTCGGGCTCCCCTATCCCGCAAAGCGGGATCGGGTCGCGCTCCCTCGGGATGACAGTTCAAGGAAAAGGACCAACTACCAGCTACCAACCACTAACTACCGCTACAAAAAAATTGCCGGGGCTGGTTGGCCCCGGCTAGCGGTTGGCGCTGTGGCCCGGATCTTTACGCGCTGCGGCGCGGCCGCAGGGTCAGGTCGCGCACCTGTGCCAGCACGCTGTTCAGCTGCATGGCGCTGAGCTGGGAGACAAAAGGCAGTATCTCCGCGATAAAATTGTCGCTCATCAGTTCGCGCATCTCCTCCTGGCGGGTGCGCTCGCCCCCATTGAGCAGTTCGGGGACGGTGACTTCCAGGGCGCGCGCCAAACGTTCCAGCGAAGAGAGCGTGGGGGTGGCCTTTTCGTTCTCGATTTTGGAGACGTAGGTGCGCGGCACACTCATGCGCAGGGCCAGTTGCCGCTGGCTCAGCCCATTGCGCTGGCGCAGGGAGCGTATGGACGAGGCCAGCTGCAGGTGGCCGGGCAGGTGGCTGTGGACCGGCGGCGCTACAGCCGGCTGCACTGCGGCCGCAATTTCCGGCTCTTCTTCGTCCAGGCATACATGGCAGCGACGACAGAGATTGTTTGAGGTGCGAAACTGGACTAACTTGCAATGGTCGCATCTCACGACTTCCCGTGAGTCGACCGGCGCCAAGGTTGTGGCCATGGATTGGTGGGAGTGCCAGAGCGGACACATCCTAACCAACTTGGTTCTGCTGCGTAATGTGCGGCAGGAAAGGTGCAGTGTCAACAACAATTTGCTGTGAAAAACCGGAATGAATCCCATAATTCCCGAAACAACACCCATGAAAACCGGAGAAAATCAGGAGAAAACCGTGACCGACCGCGCCGCCGCGTGGAGTTTACTAACTGAGTTCACCCAGTCGGAAAGTTTGCGCAAGCATGCCCTGGCTGTGGAAGCGTGCATGCGTGCCTACGCCCGGCACTATGGCGAGGACGAGCAGAAGTGGGGCGTGGTGGGCCTGATCCACGACTTCGATTACGAGAGATATCCCAGCTTGGATGACCACCCCATGCGCGGCAGCGAAATTCTGCAGGAGCGAGGCTGGCCGGAAGAGATTCGCCGCGCCATTCTTTCTCATGCCGACCACACCGGGGTAGCGCGGGAGACGCGGCTGGAGCATGCCCTGTTTGCTTGCGACGAACTGGCCGGGTTCATCACCGCGGTGGCCCTGGTCAAGCCGGGCAAGTCCCTGGCCGAGGTGGACGCGCGCTCGGTGCGCAAAAAGATGAAGGACAAAG
>DASVBI010000695.1:0-4225 GCA_036375915.1 Terriglobales bacterium
GAGCAGCTCCAGGAAGGCCTGCTGCCCTGGCAGGCCAAAAAGCTGTACACCGACAACGTCCACGATGGGGAAGATTACACGGTGGTATTCGATACGGGAGCGGCGAACCCGGCGCTGGGCATGTCGTATGTGCAGTTCGCCATTCAGGGACTGCGGCACGAGCTGTCGCAGGGCGTGGGTTACTGGCACATCGAGCCGGGTCAGCATCTTGATTACTACAAGCTGATTGATTCGGTGCTGCCGCCTTTGCCTGGGGGCGCGCATGAGAAAGACTTTTTCGATGGCATTGACACCAGTGTGCCGGCGCTGGCTGACCGCCTGGGCTCGGAGCAATCCAAGGCGCCGCAACTGAAAGCGGAACTGGAGGGTTTTCAGGACCGCATCAACAAGGCTTCCGACGAGGCCCGCAAGAGTCCCGAGCGCGCCGCGGAACCGCTGCTGCAGGCGCTGGCGGTGATGAAGCAAGCCATTTCTGAGGCCGAGAAGGCAGGGCTCAGCCCGGCGGCGCGGCTGGACTTGATGACGCGGCTGGAGGAAAAGCAGCAACAGTGCGAGCAGGCCATCAACCTGGCCATGGGCACCTCCTTGCGGGCCACGGTGGCGCCTGCTTCAGGGGCGCCCAACGCGGTTCCACCTGAAAAAGACGCGCTCACCGTGGTATCGCCCGGCCAGTCGTTCACCGTGATCGCGAAATTTCACAACGGATTTAACAAACCAATCGAAGTGCAGAACGTCTCTTTGCTGGGCGGAGAGGATTGGATACTGGGCGCGTACAAGGGACAAAACACGCAGCTGAAGCCGGGGGAAGATTATTACGCCAATTTCCGTCTGCGGGTGCCGCAGAACGCGTCCTACACGCGCCCCTACTTCCATCGCGCTTCGCCGGAAGACGCGGTTTACCAGATCAGCGACCCGCGCTATCTTACGCTGCCTTTGCCACCGCCACCGCTGCAGGTAAAAGCGGACTACTACGTTCCCCAGAGCAAGGGGCACAGCTTTACATTTGTCGGACACGACGTGCAATTGGCCAGCGCCAAGGGATGGCTCGCTTCCATCGTGGATCCGGTCACCGTGCCCTACCAGGACGCGAGCGGGCGGGAACGTGACCCCACGCTGGCGGTGGGGCCGGCATTTTCGGTCATGCTGAACCCGAGCACGGAGGTGGTGCCGCTTTTAAAGGCGAAGCGGGTAACGGTTGATGTGCGCAGCAACGTTTCCGGCGCGGCCAGCGGAACTTTACGCCTTGAATTACCCCAGGGGTGGAGAGGGGGCCTGCCACAGGATGTGCCTATGCTCACGGAGCTGCCAAAGGCGAAGATGACATTCACGCAGCGTGGCCAGGAGCGCCAGGTCACATTTAATGTGCTGCTTGGCACCGGCTTGCAGGAAGGCCGCCAGAGGACTCGCGCCGTCTTCGACTCCGGTGGCACGGCCTACGCCGAGGGCTACACCGAAATCAGCCGTCCTGATATTGATACTTTCTACTACTACGAGCCCGCGGTGCAGCAGGTCAGCGTAGTGGATGTAAACGTGCCCAAGCTGAAGCTTGGCTACGTCATGGGCGCGGGCGACGACATTCCGCAGGTGCTGCGGGAAATCGGCATGAACGTGACCATGATTTCGCCGCAGGAACTGGCCGCTGGCGACTTAAGCCGCTACGACACGATTGTGCTCGGCATTCGCGCCTACGATACCCAGGATGCCGTGCGCGCCAACAATGCCCGCCTGCTCGACTACGTCAAGAATGGCGGCACCCTGATGGTGCAGTACAACCAGCAGCTCACCCAGTTCAACGAGGGCAAGTACACGCCCTATCCCGCGGAGGAGAGCCACGATAGAGTGAGCGTGGAAGAATCGCCGGTGCAGATCCTGGCTCCGCAGGAGAGCGTGTTCCGCTATCCGAACCAAATCACCAGTAAAGACTTTGACGGCTGGGTACAGGAGCGCGGCCTTTATTTCATGGATAACTGGGACAGCCATTTCCAGCCGCTGCTGGCGTCCAATGATCCGGGCGAGGAGCCGCTCAAGGGCGGCCTGCTGCTGGCGCATTACGGGAAGGGCATTTACATCTACAATGCCTATTCATTCTTCCGCGAGCTGCCCACCGGCGTGCCGGGAGCCATCCGGCTGTACGTGAATTTGCTCAGCGCGGGACATGAGAAGCAAGTTTCAGAGTTGCAAGGTTTCAAGTTTTTACCGGCCAGCGCCAGATAAGTCGCGGGCGGGGGCGCCCGCGCCACCAGGAGCATCCGAGGGCCGCATGCTGAATGCTGGAGAATTTCTAAAACTCAACGCCACGCGCTGACTCCCGACTCCTGACAACTGACTCCAGAACCCATGTCCGCCGCGCCTAGCCAATCCGAAAGAGAGCAAGGCGGAAACTCGGAACTCATTCGCGGCATTGGCCTGGGCAGCGCCACCACTCTGACCATGGAAACCATGATCGGAGTGGGACCCTTCATCACCATTCCCCTGATCGTGAGCGCGGCGGGCGGGCCGCAGGCCATGCTGGGTTGGATTTTCGGCGCCATCCTGGCGCTTTGTGACGGCCTGATCTGGGCGGAACTGGGCGCCGCCATGCCCGGCTCCGGCGGTTCTTACCGTTACCTGAGCGAGATCTACGGACCCAAGAGCCTGGGGAAGCTCATCTCTTTTCTCTTTGTCTGGCAGCTCTCCTTCAGCGCTCCGCTCTCCATCGCTTCCGGCTGCCTGGGATTTGAGCAGTACGCCAGCTACATCTGGCCGACTCTGGAACACAGTTACTTCAGCCGCGACTTGCGCTTGCCCATCCCGCTGCTGGGCGCTCTCGAGGGCCATGTGCTCATCACCTCCGGCACTTTCCTGGCCATGGGTATTTGCCTGTTCGGAGTGCTGCTGCTGTACCGGCGCATTACCAGCATTGCGAGGATATCGAAGTTTCTGTGGGCGGGGGTGATGGCCACCATCGTGTGGGTGATCATCGCCGGTCTCACGCACTTCAGCGCCGCTCGCGCGTTCAGCTTTCCTCCGGGAGCATTCCACCTGTCCCGAGCCTTCTTTCTCGGCCTGGGGGCCTCCATGCTGGTCGCTACATACGACTACTGGGGCTACTACAACGTGTGCTTTTTCGGTGGCGAGGTTAAAAACCCGGGAAGGACAATTCCGCGCGCCTTGCTGCTATCCATCGTGCTCGTGGCCGGTCTATATGTGCTCATGAATTTGAGCATTCTGGGCGTGATTCCCTGGCAGGAACTGGCGGCGGCGGCAAAAACAGACACACGCTTTTACGTGGTGTCCACGCTAATGCAGCGGGTTTATGGGTCCTGGGCGGGATACCTGGTTTCCGCCCTGATCATGTGGACGGCATTTTCCTCGGTGTTCTCGCTGCTGCTGGGGTACTCCCGGGTGCCTTATGCGGCCGCCCTCGACGGCAACTACTTCCGCGTGTTCGCGCGCGTCCATCCCCAGGGACGCTTTCCCTACGTTTCGCTGGTAGCGCTGGGCGTGGTGGCCGCGGCCTATTGTTTCCTGCGCCTGGCGGATGTAATTGCCGCCCTGGTGGTCATCCGCATCATGATCCAGTTTCTGGTGCAGGCGGTGGGCTTCATCGTGCTGCGCATTCGCCGCCCCGACATGCCCCGTCCTTTCCATATGTGGCTGTATCCGGCGCCGGCGCTGCTGGCCATTGCCGGGTTTATCTTCATTCTGGTGAACCGCCCCGACTTCCAGCGCCAGGTTCGTTACGCAATGGTCATTCTCATTCTGGGAATTGTGATTTATCTTGTGCGGGCAGTGCGACGTCACGAATGGCCATTTGGCACAGAAGCAGGGGCAATTGCGGGCGAGGCGCCGGGCGCGAGCGAGTGAAGAACAGGTTTCAAAGCTTCAAGTTTCAAGTTTCGGCGAGAATTCCGGCGAGGGCGCGGTTCGCGGGCGAGGGCGCCTGCGCCACAACATGACGGAGGGTAAACCCATGTCGGTGCCGGCGGCGGAGCGTGCGCGGTCGCTCTCGCCGTGGGCGCCTTTTCGTGAACCCCTCTTCCGCTCGATATGGATTGCCGCCGTCATCTCCTCCATAGGCACGTGGATGCAGAACCTGGGCAGCGCCTGGCTGATGACCTCGCTGACCCGCTCGCCGCTGATGATCGCGCTGGTGCAGGCGGCTTCCAGCCTGCCCGTGTTTCTGGTGGCGCTGCCGGCGGGAGCCTTGGCCGACCTGGTGGACCGCCGCCGCCTGCTGCTGATG
>DASVBI010000671.1:0-4524 GCA_036375915.1 Terriglobales bacterium
GGGCCGGAAATGGTGGCCCTCCACCGAGCTGTCGTCCATGAAGTCCATTTTGATGTAACGAATGCCCCAGTCCTTCGTCAGAGTGGTGTAGGTCTGGCGCAAGTACTCCTGGGCGCCGGGATTGGTGGTGTCCAGGGCGTAGAGTTGGTCCTTGCTGTCGGTGACGTGGCCCAGGTGAATGGGCTGTCCGGCGCGGTTGGTCACCAGCCAGTCTTTGTGATTCTGGAAGATCCAGGAGCGCTCTGAGACTTCGAAGGGCGCAGTCCAGATGCCAAAGGTCAGGCCCAGGTGGCGCACGTGATCGCCGATGAACTTCATGCCCAGGGGAAAATTGGTGGCATTGGGCGTGGCATACTCGCCGCGGGCGTACTGATAGCCTTCGTCAATGTGGAAAAAGGTGTAACCCAGGTCCTTGAGGTGCTGCGCCAGCCATTGGGCGTTGGTCAGGGCGGTGCCCTGGGTAAGGCCGAAATAATAGGCTGTCCAGCTCCACCAGCCGATGGGGGTGGGCGCGCTTACGCGGGCATGGTGCAGGATGCGGATAGCCTCGCCGTAATTCTCCAGCTGTTCGTGGTAGCCGGTGCCGGCGGCGACCATGAGGGGTTCGGCCGGCAGAAGTTGTCCCGGTCCCAATGGCAGGCTCAGGTCAATCTGGTCGTCGGGTGGCGAATTCTTCAGCGACTCGCCTTTCAGAATTTCTGTGGTGCCGGTAGATTCCACATCGTAGGAAGCAATGCCCGGTTCGGGCGCAGTCTGGGCTTTGAGATGAAAGATGGTAAGAAAACGGTTGGAGCTCAGGGCGCCCAGGAACAGACTTTGGCCGCTTTGGCGGTTGTAGATCAGCTGACTGCCGACGGCGCGATGCAGACCATTGGCCGGCTCGGTGAGGTCCATGATCTTC
This sequence comes from Terriglobales bacterium, assembly GCA_036375915.1. Taxonomy (GTDB): domain Bacteria; phylum Acidobacteriota; class Terriglobia; order Terriglobales; family Acidobacteriaceae; genus JAICWP01. The sequence continues at coordinate 902 of DASVBI010000671.1, forward strand.
ATTTCGGGGCGGTCTTCGCTGTAGCTGTCGGAGAGGACCCGGTCCGAGGATGGCGGCCCATTCAGGCTTATAACCGGTTGTCCCACCGCCTGGATGCCTCGCAGTTTCTGCACCGTGATTGGCTTCTCGGTGGTGTTGTGGATTTCCATTCCGATGCTGCCATAGGGTTGGCGGTCATAAAGGCGAAGCAAGCAGACCAGGTCGGGCTGGCCGCTCAGCCCGGTGTGAGTTACGGTGAGCAAGTGTCCGGGTCCGAGGTCATCAACGAAGGTGGTTTGCGCCACCTCGTGCTTGGGATATGCCCCCGCGGGCAGCAAACGGAAATCCGTGACCGCCGCCGATTGCGCATGCAGGACGGGAGTGGTGGCGCCGTGTTGGGTGACGGAGTAGGAGCCGTCGGAGGCCACGCTGATCTCCAGGCTGGCGTTGCGCAGGGTGGCCAGGGGCCGGGCCGGCGCCGCTCGCTTTTTCTTACGGGCGCCCCAGGCGGGCAGGAGCAGAACAGGCAGGAAAAGCAGCGCGGCCATCCACTTTCGAATGCTTTCCATTTTCACCTCGGTTCAGGGGGCGGCGGGAGCCCGGTTGGCGCACGGCGGCAGGGCCGACGGCGCCCACGGCTGGCAGGCCCTTATCCCCTGATTGCGGGAAACTCTATCTTTTATCTGAAAATGAGGCCGCCGTCCAGAAACTTGTGCCGCCGCCGCAAGACAAAGTTTTGCTTGACAGCAGGCGTATAGCGAAAGTAAAAGTAACACTTCGTAAAAGTTAGTAAATCAACTTCCGTCTTCCGTGTTCGCCCGGGCATGGGAAGCCGCCCAATTCGACTCCGGGCCAGGAGCCTTCGCCATGCGACGCGCCCAACCCCGCACTTTCTCTTCCCGCTTCCTGTTGGTTCTGCTTGCCACACTGAGCCTGGCTGCTGGTCTATGGGCCCAGAAGGATACCGGCACCATCGCCGGCACGGTGACCGATCCCTCGGGAGCGGTGGTGGCCGGCGCCAAGGTGGTGGTCAAGGATGTAGACCGGGGAGGAGTTTTTACCGCTCAAACCAGCCAATCGGGCGAATACGTGGCCAGTCCGCTTATGGTTGGCCATTACACCGTGACCGTGGAGCACAGCGGGTTCAAGCGGGCCATTTCCCAGCCCGTGTCGCTCGACGTGCAACAGCGCGCGGTGGTCAACATCAAGCTGCAACTCGGCCAGGCCAGCGAATCGGTCGAGGTAACCGGCGCGGCTCCCCTGCTGGAAACGCAGACCTCGGAACTGGGGCAGGTAGTGAATGCGCGCCAAGCCAGCAACTTGCCGCTGAATGGCCGCAACTTCGCGCAGCTGGCGCTGCTGACCGCCGGCACCGCGCCCAGTGAACCGGGAGCGCGCGACGAGCAGAGCTTTGGGTTCAGCGCCGGCGGAGCCCGCTCCTTGCAAAACAATTTCCTGCTGGACGGCATTGACAACAACTCGAATCTCCCCGACCTGCTCAACGAAAGCAACTACGTTATCCAGCCGCCAGTGGACGCGCTGCAGGAGTTCAAGGTGCAAACCAACGCCTACAGCGCCGAGTTCGGCCGCGGCAACGGCGCCATCGTGAACGCCGTCATCAAATCGGGAACCAACCAGCTGCACGGCAGCGGCTGGGGCTTCCTGCGCAACAATGTGCTCGACGCCCGCAACTTCTTCGATCCAGTCGGACCGACTCCACCGTACCAGCAGTACCAGTTCGGCGGCACCCTGGGGGGCCCGGTTTTTATTCCCCATGTCTACGACGGGCGCAACAAGACATTCTTCTTCGTGGATTATGAGGGCCTGCGTATCCACCAGGCCGACACCCAGACTCTGCTGCTGCCTGACGCCTTGCAGCGTGCCGGCAACTTCGCCAGCTTGCTCGATACGAGCACGCAGACGGGGGTGGACTGCAATGGCCGGCCCACCTACGGGGGCGAACTCTTCGACACACGCCTGACGCAAATCAGCGCCGGCAGCCCCACCGGACTATGCGGCGTGCCCATTGGCGGTTACACGGCCGGCGGGCTGCCCACGAATATCATCCCTGCCGGCAAGATTGACCCGTTAGCGGCAAAACTGATGGCTCTGTTCCCCGCACCCAATGTTTCCGGCAATCCGGCCTTCAACTACATCGCCAATCCAGTGGAGAACACCCACCGCTCCAACTTCGACATCCGCGTGGATCAGAAATTCTCCGACAAGGACAATGCATTCATCCGCTTCAGCTATGAGGACCAGCCGCGCATCATTCCTTCTCCGTTCCAGAACAGCATTGCCGATGGCGGGGGCTTCTTCAGCGGCATTGAGGACAACTCCTACCGCAGCGTGGCCCTGAGCGAGACGCACGTTTTTAGGCCCACCCTGGTGAACGAGTTCCGTTTTGGTTACAACCGCGTGAACTCGCACCGCTTCCAGTTCAATTTCGATAAGGACATCTCCGGCCAGATCGGCTTTCCCGGCGTGCCCTTTGGACCGCAGAATGGCGGCTTGCCCCAGCTCAACTTTGATGACGGCAGCGCGCCTACGCTGGGCAGCCCCACCTTCCTGCCTTCCGTGGAACTGCAGAACACCTACGTGCTTTCCGACAACCTGACCTGGGTTAAAGGCAGGCACACGGTGAAATACGGCACCGAGATTCGGCGCGAGGAGTTCACCATCTTCCAGCCCGCAGAATCGCGCGGCACTGAGGGCTTCAGTAACGGCTTCACGGACAATCCTGCCAATCCCGGCACCGGCGGCTTTGGCCAGGCTTCCTTCCTGATCGGCTTGGCGGATGGCGGCGGTATTAACAACCTGCATAACGTGGACTACCATCGACCTATTTACGCCTTCTACACCCAGGACGACTGGCGCGTTACTCAGAAACTCACCCTCAACCTCGGCCTGCGCTACGAACTCTTCACCACGGTGAAAGAGAAGTTTAACGAACAGGGGACCTTCGACCTCAACGATCCCACAACTCCCACCATCATCGTGCCCAAGGGCCAGACCATGCAGTTGACGCCCACGCTGGCCTCGCAGATCCGGGTTTCGCCCACCGGCAGCAGCGGCCTGGTTCCAGTGGATACCAACAATTTTGCGCCGCGCATCGGCTTCGCCTATCAGTTAACTCCCAATACCGTGGTGCGTGGAGGCTACGGTCTCTTTTATGGCGGACAGGAAAACGGGCCCTATTCCAATCCCAGCCCCGGCTTCAACCCGCCGTTCTTTGTGACGCAATCGTTCAACTCGCCCTGCGGGGCGGCGTCGGCGAATCCGGCGCTGTTTGCCTCCGGCAACGACTGCGCCGTGCCCGGGATCAGCAATCTTCCCGGCGGCATTCCCGGTTCGGCCGGCTTTTCTGTAGGTTTCCCCGCGACCTCGCTCACCGATCCCAACACTCCCACACTGTTCACTGTGGATCCGCGCCTGGTCACGCCCTACATGCAACAGTGGAATTTCGGAATCGAGCGGCAGTTGGGCGGCGACACCATGCTGCAGATCACCTATGCCGGCTCCAAGGGCACCAAGCTGTTCACGTTCTACAACGGCAATCAGGCTGACCCCTCGCCCGATCCCAACGCCGCCTTCGCGCCGCGCCGCCCAGTGCCGCTCATTGATACCAGCGTCAGCCTGTTCGC
>DASVBI010000399.1:0-11714 GCA_036375915.1 Terriglobales bacterium
AAGCCGCCACCCAGCAGGCGCGGGTGCTGGCGCAGGCGGGCACCATCCAGCTCCAACCCCAGACCGGGCGCAGCGATTTTCGCTTCCGCGGCGATTCCCGCAACCTGCTGCAGCAGGTTGCGGCCGCGTATGGCATCAACACCATTCTCGACGATTCGGTGGTCTCGCGCCCTGTGCGTTTCGATATTGACAACGTAAACTTCGTTACCGCCATGCAGGCCGCCGGCGAAGTTACCCACACCTTCTGGGCGCCGCTTTCAAAAACCCAGGTGGTGGTGGCCGCGGACACGCCACAGAACCATCGCCAGTTCGACCGCATGGCCCTGCGCACCATTTACGTGCCTAATGCCAGCACGCCGCAGCAGCTCAATGACGTGGTCAACCTCCTGCGGGCGCTGTTCGAGATTCGCTTCATCTCGCAACAGCCGGCCACTTCCACCATCACCCTGCGCGCTCCCCAGGACGTGCTGGAAGCCGCCACCCGCCTGCTGGAAGGCATGGATGAGCAGCAGCCGCAGGTGCTGCTGGACATCAAGCTCTACCAGGTAAGCAGCACGCTCACCCGCGCCCTGGGCCTGAATATTCCGGCCCAATTCAAGATGTTCAACATACCCGCGGGGGCGCTGGCCCTGCTGGGCGGACAAAACATCCAGCAGCTCATCAACCAGCTGATTTCCAGCGGCGGCATTAATGCCGCCAACAGCCAGGCCCTGCAGGGATTGCTGGCGCAGCTGCAGAATCAGGCCGGCTCCATCTTTTCCCAGCCTTTTGCCACCTTCGGCGGCGGCCTGACCCTGATGGGATTGACCTTTCCTCAGTTGAGCGCCACCTTCTCCGACAGCCAGTCCTCGGTGAGCACCCTGCAGCATGTGGTCCTGCACGCTTCGCAATCCGATCCGGCGACAATGCGCATGGGCGAGCGTTACCCCATCCTCAACGCCAGCTTCGCGCCCATCTTCAACACTCCGGCGCTTTCCCAGGTCATCGCCAACGGTTCCTTCCAAACCCCCTTCCCCTCATTCTCCTATGAGGATCTGGGATTGACTCTGAAGGCAAAACCGGCCATTCACGGCACCTCCAGCGTAACCCTGGACATGGAGATGCAACTGCGCAGCCTGGTGGGGCAGAGCATCAATGGCGTGCCCGTGATCGCTCAACGCGAGTACAAGGGCATGATTACGCTGCAGAATGGCGAGCCCGGAGTAGTGGTGGGCTCGGTTTCCACCACCGATCAGAAAAGCCTGAGCGGCATTCCCGGCCTGGCCCAATTCCCGGGTGTAAACCAGGTCACAGGCTCCAACAATAAGCAACTGGAAGACGATGAGCTCATGGTGGTCATCACGCCACATGTTCTCAGTTCCCCCGTCTCCGGGGGTGTCGAAGTGTGGCTTCCTCCCGGCAGGTAGATTCCCCGATTGAGGCTACATCACAGCCTCGCCATCCGCCCTGTATGCTAGGATTCACGACATATTTTCACCGGAGGTTCAAGTGAAGCATTATCGTTGGCTGGGCCTGCTGCTGTTGACGTCCCTGGCCCTGGGACAGGGGATGCAGGCGGCATCTGGGCCGAAGTCCGGGACCCAGTCTGCTGCCGCTGGGCAACAGGAACCGCGGCCGGAACCGGATGAGATGCCCGCTCCCAAAGTGCCGTCGAGCCAGGTGCCTCCCACGGCAGCCGTCATTACCGTTCAGGGCCTATGTCCCGCTTCGGCGACCAGCGCCCGTAAAACTGCAACCCGCACCCGGACGGCAGCCAACCCGGCCAGCCCGGCCGAGTGCAAAACCGTGATTACCCGGGCGCAGTTTGAGAAGCTTGCCGACGCTCTCAACCCGCAGATGCCGCTTCCTACCAAGAGGCAGCTGGCCGAGGCTTATCCGCGCCTGCTCCTATTCGGGCAAAAGGCCCGCGAGATGGGCCTGGACAAGGAACCGCAGTTCCAGGAGATGATGCGCTTTGCCACTTTGCAGCTGCTGGCCCAGAATCTGACCCGCAACCTGCAGAAGAAAGCGGGTAACATTCCGGAAACGGAGGTCGCGAAATACTATCAGGATAATCCCACCCGCTTCCAGCAGGTCGAACTGCTGCGCATCTTCATTCCTAAATCGAAACAGCACGCCCCCGAGGCTGGCTCTGCTGCTCCTCCCAAAGCGGATACAGCGGCGGACCAGGCGGCGATGAAAGCGGTGGCGGAAAAGATTCATACCGAAGCAGCGGCCGGCGGCGACTTCCAGAAGCTGCAGCAGGAAGCCTTTGCCGCTGCGGGCATCAATTCGCAATCGCCCAACGTCAACCTGGGCAAGCTGACCCGCGAGGGCCTGCCTACCAATCAGCAGCAGGTATTCGAGCTGCAGGCCGGCCAGGTTTCGGAATTGCTGGACGACCCCGGCGGTTACTACACCTACAAGGTAGTGTCCAAGCAGATGATTCCGCTCGACCAAGCCAAGGGGGAAATTCACAATTTTCTCGAGCAGCAGTCCTTCCGGAAGCAGATGGAGGCTATGATCGGCTCGGTAAAGCCGGAATTGAACCAGGCCTACTTCGCGGGTCCGGGGCCTCGGCGCGGAGCAGCGCCCACAACGACTCCGGCGAATAAAGCGCCTGCTGCCAAGCCGGGCACGCCACCTCCGCAGAAGTAGCGCCCAGCATGTTCGAGTCACGGCCGACGGTACTGATCACGGGCATTGCCGGCAATTTGGGGAGGCGCCTGCTTCCCCAATTGTCCGATTACCAGGTTGTGGGGGTAGATCTTATGCCGTCACACGGCCTCGATCTTGCCCGCTTCGAAAGCCTGGATTTGGGCAATGAGGCCAGTACCCTGCAATTGATTCACTTGCTGCGGGAAACGCAGGCCAGGGCGGTGGTGCATCTGGCTTTTGTCATTGACCCCGTGCGCACCGGTGTGACCGAAGTCGAGCGCATGTGGCAAATCAACGTGGCCGGCACGGCGCGGGTGATGGAGGCCATCAGCGAGGTCAACCGGGACGACCGGCAAATTCTTAAATTCATTTTTCCCAGCAGCGTCTCAGCTTATGGCTCCGACCTGCCCGGACCCGTGCGCGAAGACTACCCCCTGGGCGGACACACTCTGCCCTACGCCATGCACAAGCGCGAGTCAGACCTGGTGGCGCAGCAGCGGGCTCGCGAACTCTTCGACTGCCGCACCTATATCCTGCGGCCGCACATCTATGCCGGCGCCAGCGTGAACAACTATCTGCTGGGCGCCTTCCGGGGCACGCCCACCGGCGCCAGCGCGCGGGCGGCGCGCTGGCGGGCGCAGGGTAAGCGGCTTCCCTGCCTGCTGCCCCTGGGACGCCGCTACCGCGAGAAGCTGTTCCAGTTCGTGCACGTGGATGATGTGGCGCGCCTGATCGCGCACATTCTGCGGCGGAACGCGCGCGATCCGCAGCTTACCATTCTGAATGTCGCCGGACGCGGCCAGGCGCTCACCCTCGGCGAGTGCATACGGCGCTCCGGCAATCGCCTGCTGCCGGTGCCATCCCGCCTGCTGTTTGGCGCGGTTTTACGCGCGCTGTGGCGTCTGAATATCTCCGGCATTCCTCCGCAAGTGGTGCCCTACATGACCGGCAGCTACACCATGGACACATCCCGCCTGCGGAGCTTTTTGGGCGACGACTACGAGGAGGTGATTCGCTTCACGATTGAGGATGCCCTGGAAGACAGCTTCCGACGTATAATCCCCGCCGGCCAGCCGGCCGAGTCTGCTAGCCGCTCGGCGTAAGGACTCAGCGTGGGCGCGGTGATTTCAATCGCCGTTTCTGTTTTTTGACAACGATGTTCCTAAAGTGAAATAACCCCATAGCGAACCAGGGCCAGCGTGGAAAGAGCGACCAATGCCCAAAGCAGCACCCCCTGCACCAGGGGTCGCGCTCCCACCTCTTTCAAGGTGGCGCGGGAAATTCCTGAGCCAATCAGGAACAGGGTAGCGGTCAGCCCCACTTTGCCCAGGCTGTACAACGCGACGTAGGTCCTGGCAAAGGCCGGCAGATACGTGCAGGCCACCGCCGCCAGGCAGAACAGCAGGATGAACCACGGCCAGCGGATTCGCGTCTTGCTCTTGTTCAACGAAGCGACCGCGAAAGCCAGGGGGACAATCCACAGGGCACGCGTAAGTTTGACCGTCGTGCCTACCAGCAAGGCCTGAGCTCCGTATTTTGCGGTCGCGCCTACCACCGAACTGGTGTCGTGAATGCCCAGAGCCGACCACAACCCGAACTGGGATTGGGTGAGATGAAGCGCCAGCCCAATGGCGGGGAACAGGAACAAGGCAATAGAGTTCAACACAAACACCGTGCCCAGCGAGACCGCCATCTGTTCTTCGCTGGCATCGGTCACCGGACCCACCGCCGCAATGGCGCTGCCGCCGCAGATTGCGGTGCCGGTGCTGATCAGCATGGCGGTTACGCCATCCACCTGTAGGAAGCGGCCCAGCGCGAGTCCGGCCATCATCACCAGCGTGATGCTGACCGCGGTGTAGAGAAAGCCGGTTCGCCCGGCATGGACTACTTCATGCAGGTCCATTCCGAATCCCAGCCCAACCACCGAGGCCTGCAACAGGAAGGTCGAGAGTTTTTTGGCGTCCAGTTGATAGGGATGGGTGAAACATAGCCCGTACAAGAGTCCAGCCAGAAGGGCCAAGGGCGGAGATACCAGGCCGCTGGCGGCGATTATCAATCCCGCAAAAAACAGGTTCTTTGAGTTCATTCGTTCAGGGGTGTCGTCGAAGTGGTGGAGTCTTTCTCAAGCAGCCGATCTGCTGGTGATTGCCTTGATTTACTGGAAACGCGTCTTGCGCGTCGTTTCCTATTTTGTACCACAGAAAAGGCCGGCGATGCCGAAGGTGTAGGGTGTCCAGGAAGCCTCGCGAAAGCCGGCCGCGCGCATGCGCTCCAGCATTTCCTGGGGCGCGGGAAATCGTTCTACAGACGCGGGCAGATACTGGTACGGCCCTTTGACTCCGGAAATGGCGGTGCCGATTTTAGGCAGGACGTGGCGGAAATAGAAGCGGTACACCGTCCCCAGCGCGCCCCGCGGTTCGCCGAAGTCGAGGATGCCGGCCGTGCCCCCGGGGCGCAGCACGCGCGCGATCTCCCGCAGGCCGGCATCGTAGTCGGCCAGGTTGCGAAAACCAAACGCCGCCGTCACCAGGTCGAAGCTGCCGTTGGGTAAGGGCAGGCGGAGCGCGTCGGCTTCTAACCAGTGCAGCGGTATTCCTGCCGATTTCTGCGCCGCCCGCTGCAGCATGGGATGAGAAAAGTCCGCGCCCAGGATGAACGGCGTGGCCTTGCCTGCCTGCCGCCGCAAGGCAAAAGCCATGTCCCCGGTGCCGCAGCACAGGTCGAGCACGCGGGCATGGTTGCGCGCCAAAACAGCGGCAAAAGCGCGGGCGGTGCGCCGCCACCATAGGCGGTCCACGTTGAGCGAGAGCAGATGGTTGAGCAGATCGTAGCGCGGCGCGATGGAGCTGAACATCTCGCGCACGGCAGCGGCTGCCGTTCCCGTATCGCGGGCGCCTTCCGGAGCAGCGCCCATGACCGCGGGTTTGGTGGTCTGGCTCAAGGCTGGTTTACGCCCGCGAGAGATAGCGCAATTCCTCGATGGCCTGCACCACGGCGACGTCGGGCACTTCGCTCACAATTTCCGCCGCCCCGATGCGGGTGGGAAGCACGTAGTGAACCACGCCGTTGGTGGTTTTTTTATCGGATTTCAAGCGGCGGAAAACGCGCTTGCCCCGTGGCTCCACCCGCGGCAGCGTGGCCAGCGCCAGCACGGTGGAGATGATGCGGCGGGCGGTATCGGAATCGGTCTTCTGCATGGCGGCGGCGATCATGGCCGAGGCCACCATGCCCCAGGCCACAGCCTCGCCGTGCAGGAAATGCTTGTAGCCGGTTTCGGCCTCGAGCGCGTGGCCGATAGTGTGGCCGAAGTTGAGCACGCGGCGCAGATCGCCTTCCTTTTCGTCCACGGAGACGATGGCGGCCTTGCACTTCACGCTCTCCGTGATCAGCCACTCCAGCGCCGGAATGTCGCGCTGCAGGATGGGATCGCGGCTCTCCTCCAGACGGGTGAAAATTTCCGGACTGCTGATTACGCCGCACTTCAATGACTCGTAAAGTCCGGAACGGAATTCGCGTTCCGGCAGGGTGGTGAGCACGTTGGGGTCGGTCAGTACGGCGCGTGGCTGGTGAAAGCGGCCAATCAGGTTCTTGCCGTCGCGCAGGTTGACCCCTGTCTTGCCGCCCACCGAAGCATCCACTTGCGCCAGCAGGGTGGTGGGAATTTGCACGTAATCAATGCCACGCATGTAAATGGAGGCCAGGAAACCGGCCAGGTCGCCGACCACGCCCCCGCCAAAAGCGAGAATCACCGACTGGCGGTCGGCGCCCAGGGTCACCAGCTTGCGTCCCAGGCGCTCCACCGTGGAAAGGGTCTTCTGCGTCTCACCCTCCGGCATTTCCAGGGTTTGCGCCTGCAGGCCGGCCTCAGCCAGCGAATTCATCAGCGGCTCCGCCCAGGCCTTGCGCACCGTGGGCACCGTGATCACGAAACAGCGCGCTGCCGGGGAAAGAATTTCGCGCAGCACCGAGCCTGCGCGGCCCAGCAGGCCGGCTTCGATGTACACATCGTAGGGCTGGGGCGGGATGGGAACAGATACCTTAGCCACGTACCAATGATAGCGTAAGCCGCGCCTTATCACGGAATTGCCTGCAGGGCGCGTGCTAACATCAGCCGCTTATGAAGCACCTGCCCGGGGAAACGGAGTTCCTGGTGATCGGAGCCGGAGTAGCCGGGCTGCGGGCGGCCATTGCCCTGGCCGAGGCAGGACGCGTTCTGGTGCTGGCCAAGCGCGAGCTTACCGAGTCCGCCACCCAGTATGCCCAGGGCGGAATTGCGGCCGTCCTCAGCGATGAGGACGAAATCAGCCTGCACCTGCAGGACACGCTCACCGCCGGGGATGGCCTGTGCAATGTGGAAGCGGCCCGGGTGCTGGTGGAGGAGGGGCCGGAGCGCATCGAGGAGCTCATCGCCTGGGGCACGCGGTTTGATCGGCACGCCACCAGGCTGGCCTTTACCCGCGAAGGCGCACACAGCCGCTCCCGCATCCTGCACGCCAACGGCGACTCCACCGGGCGTGAGATCGGCCGCGCCCTTTATGCCCGCGCTGCCACCCTCAAGAACATCACGTTTTGCGAATTCATGTTCACCACCGAACTCGAGGTGGAGGACGGACGCGTGCGCGGTGCGCGTTTGATCAGCGAGAACGGCGAGCCCCACCGCGTCAGCGCCGGGGCCGTGCTGCTGGCCACCGGCGGCCTGGGGCAGGTATACCGCGAAACCACCAACCCGGAAGTGGCCACCGGCGATGGCGTGGCCATGGCTTTTCGTGCCGGAGCCGAGCTCAGCGACTTGGAGTTGGTGCAGTTTCACCCCACCGCTTTGTATCTGAAGGGGGCGCCGCGTTTCCTGCTATCGGAGGCATTGCGCGGCGAGGGCGCCTACCTGCGCAACCAGGAGATGGACCGCTTCATGCCCAAGTACCACGAACTGTGGGAACTGGCGCCGCGCGACGTGGTGGCGCGGGCGATTGCCCACGAACTGGAAGTCAGCCGGGCCCCGGAACCGGTGGTCTACCTCGACCTCACGCATCTAAAGGCCAGCCGCGTGCGGGAACGCTTCCCGCGCATTTACAGCACTTGTCTTCAGCACAACGTGGATATCACCACCGACATGATTCCGGTTCGCCCGGCCGCCCACTACGCCATGGGCGGGGTGCGTACCGATCTGGGAGGGCGCACCAGCTTGTCCGGCCTGTATGCCGCGGGCGAGACCGCCTGTACCGGCGTGCACGGCGCCAATCGCCTGGCCAGCAATTCTCTGCTGGAAGGCCTGGTGTATGGGGCACGCGCCGGGCAGGCCATGGCGGCCGAGGCGCCCCGGCCAGGTCACGGCAAGCCGCAACCGGCCAGCCCAGCGGCCGCGGCACACAACTCGCCCGATGTGGAGGCCTTCATTCGCGAAGTGCGGGCTATCATGTGGAACGAGGTGGGCGTGGTGCGCAGCGGCAGCGGCTTGAAGCACGCGCTACGCCGCCTGCAGGACCTGGGCGCGGATTTCGGCACCGCCACCACGCGGCGCTGCTACGAGGCGCATAACATGCAGCAGGCGGGGCTGCTGATCACGCGCTCGGCTCTGGCACGGGAAGAGAGCCGCGGCGCCCATTACCGCACCGACTATCCCGCTCACGACGACAAGCGCTTTCTCAAGCACTCAGTGGTGCGCGGCGATTGCATCCGCTTCCAGTAAAAGCCCGCTCAAACCACAGAGGACACTCAGCACACAGAGCAATTGAAAATTCCGAGGTGCTGTTTCTCCGGGGCCTCAGCTTGCATCCCAAGCCCGATATTCGCAGCGGCAATGTGAATTCACGCACCTCTGTGTTCTCCGTGTCTCTGTGGTTGTATTCAGTTTTACCGGCCAGAGAAGATTTCCCCAACCTGGGGCAAACTCCCGCCTGCAGCGCACCTCTAAGTGCTCTACGCGCCATGTTCGAATCTCCAGGAGGTTTGTCTGAATGCGAAAGACATTGTTTGTAACTACGATACTGCTCGCGCTTGCGGCTTGGGGAATCGCGCAGCAGCAACCCAACTCGCAGCGTCCCCCCAACTCCACCCCGGGGACTTCGCAGTCTTCTGCTGACCAGAATAACGTGCAAGGCTGCCTCGGCGGTTCAGGCAACAACTTCACTGTCACCGACAAGGGCGGCACCAGTTACCAGCTGCAACTGCCCGCGGGTGCCAATGCCTCGGCCCTGAAGCCGCACATCGGGGAAGAAGTCCGGGTTGAGGGCACCACTTCCAATACTTCGGGCTCTAATTCGGCGGCCAGCGCCTCCGGCAACCAGCCGACCATCAATGTGAAAAACATCTTCCGGGTCTCGCCCACTTGCAGCACGAAGTCGGGCGCTCCTCCCAAGCAGTAGCCTGGCGCAACTCCTGAGCCCAGCACTCCAGCAAGGGTGCTGGGCTTTGTTTTCGCGTTAAACGCAGTTTCATTTGCACAAGCTCAATAGTCTGCAACTGCGATCTCAGGACTCGCCTGGACTGAAATTCAGGCCTTGGAATTTCTCTGTGCCTCTGTGGTTGTTAGTTTTGTTTCTGGGGATGAAGGATGGAGGCCAGAACGGAGATCGCCAGTACCGCGCCCACTACCGCCAGGGCGGCTTCGGTGGGAATGCGGTAGTAGTGTGATACCAGCATCTTTGCCCCAATGAACATCAGGATGAGCGCCAACCCGTAGTGCAGATAGTGAAACGCTTCCATCATCCCGGCCAGGGCAAAATACATGGAGCGCAATCCCAGAATGGCAAAAACATTGGAAGTATAGACAATAAAAGCATCGGTCGTAATGGCCAGCACCGCGGGAATGGAATCGGCGGCAAACAGGATGTCGGTGGTTTCCACCACCAGCAGCACGATCAGCAGCGGGGTGGCGTAGAGACCGTTTTCTCGCACCAGAAATTTGCTGCCCACAAAATCCGGGGTTACCGGCATCCACCGCCGGAACAGGCGCACCATGCGGTTTTCCGAGGGATGTATCTCCATTTCCTTGCTGCGGAAGAGCTTGGCCCCGGTGTAGACCAGAAAGGCGCCGAAAATGTACACGATCCACTCGAAGCGCCGCATCAGCCCCACGCCCACCACGATGAAAATGCCGCGCATGATAAGCGCGCCCAGAATGCCCCAGAAAAGCACCTTGTGCTGCTGCCAGGCGGAAACGCGGAAATAGCGGAAAATGAGCAGAAAAACAAACAGATTATCCACGCTGAGCGAGAGTTCGATCAGGTAGCCGGTGGTGAACTCCAGGGTGGCGGTGCGCCCGTGCCAGAAATAGACCAGCACCGCGAAGGCGGCGGCCAGGCAGATCCACATGATGCTCCAGGCCATGGCTTCGCGGAACTTGATGGTGTGGGCGCGCCGGTGGAAGACCCCGAGGTCGAGGGCCAGCATCAGCAGTACAAACAGATTGAAGACGATCCAGAAGAGCAGTTGGTGCAAGCTTGTCCTCGCTGCGGCCGCTGTGGGCAGGCGCGTGCAGGGTCAGCGCATGCGGCCGCGCTGCCCGCTTTCCCACGCCGGCCATATTCCGTTCAGCTTCATGGTGTCTTCCAGATGCGTGTCGCGCAGCAACTTTTCGACTTGGGCGCGGTCCTGGCGCGTGCCAAAACGCTGCGAGGCATCGGCGATGCCCACCACCATGGCGGCGGCTTCCGCCACCTCCTGGCGCAAATTGCCCAGGTCCACCTTGTCGAAGCTGTCAGACATGGCATGGTAGTTCTGCATGTAATTGGCCGCGTCCTGGTTGGCCACCAGAGTGGGCACGCCCTGCAGTAGAAAATCGAAGTTGTCGGTGCCCATGTCCGCGCCCTGAGTGACATCCTTGACGCCCATCGCGTTAAGAGGGGCCATCAGGTCGCGAGCGGCGCCCGCCAGGTCGGTGCGGCCGCTCAAGGTGAACCCGGTGACTCGTCCGCTGCCGGAATCGAAAATCACAGCCGCCAGCGCGTTGTCCAGCTCCTCGCGGTGCTGCTGGGCGTAAGCTTCTGAGCCCAGCAGTCCTTCTTCTTCCCCGGAGAAAAGTACAAAGCGAATGCTGCGCTTGGGCCGCACCCCGGAAGCGCGGATGGCGCGCAGCGTGTCAATGACCATGGCCGCGTTGCAGCCGTTGTCGAGCGCGCCTGTGCCCAGCTCCCATGAGTCGAGGTGCGCGCCCAGCACCACGAACTGCTCGGGATGCTCGCTGCCGCGAATCTCGGCGACCACGTTGGCGGTGGTCAGGGCCCCGCCCACCTGGTTGGGAATTTCCAGGTCAGCGTAAACCTGTCGCCCGCCGGCCAGCAGCCGGGAAATGCGCAACCCTTCTTCGCGGGCGACGATGACCTGGGGAATGGGCTCCAGTTCTCCCGTCTGCGTGTCGGTGTGGCGGTAGAGCAGGTCGCGGTCACGCCCGGAAATCCAGGCGATGGCGACTGCCCGTCCGCGCAGGGCACGCTGGATGATGGGCGGCACGCGGCTATACTCCTCGTCCAGGTCATTCCAGGTCTGGATGATTTTGCCGTGCACCAGCAGAATGCAACCGGCGACGTTGCCGGCGTTCAGAAAGTCGTTGGCGGTGCCATCTTTCAGGTCCACGATATGCACGTGGCGCAGAGGCCGCAGCGGCGGCGCCCAGGCGACAGAGACGGCATGCAGGTTCAACTCCACCGGCGCTTCTACCGAGAACCGGGTCCCGGTCTCCGCCCAGGATTGGGCAATCTGAAATTTCTCCGCGTGCACGTTCTCGCCGCCGGCGGCCCGGAAGGCTTCCTGCGCCCACGCGATGGCTTCTTCCATGGCGGGTGTACCCGGAACCCGGCCGCCGATTTCATCGGTAAGGTGCTGCAGATTGCTTTGCAGCGCAGAAGGTTTAAGCCCCTCGCGGATGACGAGCGCCACTTCCGCATTGCCGGCCGCAGGATTGGCTGCCAGCAGAGGCAGGCACAGGGTTGAAAGCCAGCCACAGAGAACGAGTACACGGCTTCGCCTGCCACCCATGGTCATTTTGCTCATCACCGCGCATTAGAAACGAAAAACCTGGCGCCGAAAAGGGCAAAGTAGCAGCAGGGGCCGAAGCTGCATCCTACTTAGGGTGCAGGCGG
>DASVBI010000463.1:0-3542 GCA_036375915.1 Terriglobales bacterium
ACATCTCGTTGTGGCTTCAGCAGTGAGACGTAACAAGTTGCGTCTTTACCAATGAAGGATGAGTGTTGCCGGCCTCCAACTGCCAACTACTAACTACCCGCGACGCCCTACTGCTGTATAACCGCCAGCATTATGCCGTCAATGGTGTTCAAGGCTTCCGCGTCGGGCATGTGATGGTTGTTGGTGAGGATGGAAAAGGCGATCTTCTCGCCCTTGAGGGTGGTGGCATAGCCGGAGAGCGTGTTGACGTGGTTCAGCGACCCGGTCTTGCCCTGAATGCGTCCCATGCCTGGTGTTCCTTTGAAGCGATCGGCCAGCGAGCCATCCACGCCCGCCACCGGCAGCGTCGCCTGGTAGAGCAGCGCCCAGGGCTGGGTAGCGGCGTACTGCAGCAACTGCACGATGGCGTGCGGAGTGACCAAGTTCTCTCGGGACAGGCCGGAACCATCGTAGAACACAAATTCGTCCGGGCTGATGCCAACCTGCTGCGTGAGGAAGCTGCGCACTACCTCTTTGCCGCTTTCGATGGTGCCGGCATTCCCCTTTTCGCGTCCCAACAGCCGCAGCAGCAGTTCCGCGTGCAGGTTCTGGCTGACCTTGTTGATCACGGTCAAGTCGTCGGCCAGCGGCTGCGACTGGTAGCTGGCCAGCACTACGCGCTGGTCCTGCGGGGAACTGATGGCTGAACTCCCGCCGCCGTGCGAGGCCAGGCTGGTTACCGTGACCGTAGACAGGCTGGCTAGTTCGGTGTGATGAGAGCGCGTGCGCCCATAGATGACAACTCCGCGTTCCTCCAGCAACTGGCGGAACAGTTCGCCCGCGAAATCGGCCGGATCTTCAATGGCCAAAGCTTCCTTGGCTCCGGCATCGTCCACCGGCATGTTGCCCCAGAAAGTGAGGGTGCGGGAACCCGGCTCGCGGTTGATGTAAATCTTGCGGGGGCCGGTTCCCGGCGGCGTAGTGATGATGCGGTTGTCAACGCGGTAGTAGTCGGCAAAGGGGGTGATGCTGACGAAGGCGCGGTCGCCGATATGGTCGGCGGGCAGAATGTTGACCACCAGCACATTGTCATTGATGGTCAGCGCGGAAACCGGCGCGCCATCGCCCCACACCAGGTCATCCTGGCTCCAGCCCTCGCCGTAGCGTTCGAAGGCGTAGTAGGAATCGTCGGCTACCACGTCGCCGTCCACGAACTTCAGCCCCTTGCGCACCAGGTCGTCGGCCAGATCCGTCAGCACCTTGATGGGTTGCGAGTCGCGCTCGGTGTGCAGGTTGTAGGGCAGCACCCGCCCCGAAAGGTTGGGATCCCCGTGGCCCACCAGGACCAGATCGCCGGTAAGGCGTCCATATTTGTCCAGGTTTCCCGTGGTTTCCACCGTGGTGCGAAAACGGTAGTCGGGGCCGATCAGGGCCAGAGACGTCGCGGTCGTAAAAAGCTTGGTATTGGAAGCCGGCGTGAACAGCTTTCGCTCGTTGCGGGCGTACAGCACCTTGCCCTTGGCCAGGGAGACGATCTCGATTCCCCAAAAGCCTCGCGCCACATCCGGCTGGGCAAGGATCTGGTCAATGCGTTCCTGAAGGGAAGGTTTACTGGCCGCGGTGGCGAAGGGCCCCACACACAGCAGCGCCAGCACTAGCAGCGGAGAGACACGCTTGCGCAGCATGAGCTTAGCTGGATTGTAGCACCGGCCGTGGCGGGTGGCGTGCTGGCTGTGAATACCAAAAGTACTAGCTCGATACGGCAAGTCCAGCCGGACGGCGTGACCGGGCTTCTCCCGGCTGACAGCCCAGAGCTTGCCCTGAGCTCGTCGGAAGGGGCGGCTGTCCCCACGTGAGTACCCACGGGGCTACAATCACCTTCGATGCGTCCGACCTTCGACTGGAACATCGGTAGGCGCTGCCTCGCACTCGGCCAGCGCACTCTCGTCATGGGCGTGGTGAACGTCACCCCTGATTCATTCTCTGACGCAGGTCGCTATTTCCAGCCGGCAGCAGCGGTGGCCCACGCCCTGCGGCTGCTGGACGAAGGCGCCGACATTCTCGATGTGGGGGGCGAATCCACGCGCCCCGGCGCTGCGGTCGCGCCAGCTTCGGACCCGCAAGGGCAAGGCGCATCCTCGCCTCGTGTTCCCGTGTCAGCACAGGAAGAACTCCGCCGGGTGCTGCCGGTGATTCAGGAAGTCAAGCGTGTTTGCCCCGAGTGCATCATTTCGGTGGACACATACAAAGCGGAGGTAGCGCGGGCGGCGGTGGCGGCGGGAGCGGAAATTGTGAATGACGTCAGCGCCTTTCG
Organism: Terriglobales bacterium; assembly: GCA_036375915.1. Classification (GTDB taxonomy): domain Bacteria; phylum Acidobacteriota; class Terriglobia; order Terriglobales; family Acidobacteriaceae; genus JAICWP01. The sequence continues at coordinate 2,294 of DASVBI010000463.1, forward strand.
CTGGGACCCGGCCATGGCCGCAACGGTGGCCGAACTGGGCTGTGGCGCCGTACTCATGCACATGCGCGGCCGTCCGGAAGAGTGGCGCAGCCTGCCTGCACCCGCTGATGTGCTTGCCTTGGTCGGCACAGAGCTGGCAAAGTGGGCGGCGGCAGCCATGCGAGCGGGCGTGGCCCGGCAGCGAATCGCGCTCGACCCGGGCTTCGGCTTCGGCAAGAACTTCGAGCAGAACTATCCCCTTCTGGCGCGGCTGGACGATCTACACCAGATGGGCTTTCCGCTGATCGTGGGCACCTCCAGAAAGTCGTTCATTGGCCGCGCCCTGCGCCGCGATGGCCACGACGCGCCGGTGGAGGAACGCGCGTTTGGCACGCTGGCCAGCGAAACCGCCGCCATGCTCAAAGGCGCGCATATCGTCCGCACCCATGATGTAAAAGCGTGTGTGGATGCCGCACGGATTGCGGATGCATTGCTAAAAGCAGGTTGTGGTCGTCAGTAGCCGGTAGCTGGTACGGGTACTAGCTACCAACTACTTCAGAAGACCTTTTGCGAATCCAGCAGAATGGTTACCGGCCCCTCGTTGACCAGTTCCACCTGCATCATTTCCTGGAAGCGTCCGGTCTCGCAGCGCAGGCCGGCAGCGCGTATTCTTTCGACAAAATGCTCATACAGGCTTCGCGCCTGCTCCGGGCGGGCAGCCGCGTCGAAGGAGGGACGCTTGCCCCGGCGCACATCGCCGTACAGGGTGAACTGCGAGACCGCCAGCACCGCGCCCCCGCTTTCCCCAACCGCGCGGTTCATCTTGCCCTCAGCATCCTCGAAGATGCGCAGCCCCGCGATCTTCTCGGCCAGGTAATCGGCGTCGGCCGGGCTGTCGTTCTGTCCCACGCCCAGCAGCACCAGCAGCCCAGGGCCGATCTGGCCCACGGTTTTCCCCGCCACGGTGACCTGGGCCCGGCTCACCCGTTGTACGACCGCGCGCATAGATGGGCAGAGTACCGCAAATGGCTGCCGACGGGCGGCCAATTACAAATTCCTTTTGTGCGCTCTGTGCGGAAAATTAAGCCAGCGCGATCACGTCAATCTCGACCGCCACGTCGCGGGGCAGACGGGCCACCTCCACCGTGGAGCGGGCGGGCGGGGCGGACTTCCAGAAGCGACCATAAACTTCGTTCATGGCCGCGAAATCACCCATGTTCTTGAGGAATACGGTGGTACGCACCACCTTGTCCAACCCCGTGCCTGCGGC